>JAJXYU010000268.1 GCA_021780395.1 Pseudomonadota bacterium | reverse complement strand
CCGGTCGGCGATCGCCGCGGCGTTCCACAGCGACACGCCGGCGCCGTCGCGCCCGAGGCCGCCGACCGCGCCGACGACGGCGCCGTCCTCGCCCGGGATCAGCGCGATCCGGTCGCGCTCCGCGGCGAAGCCCTGGGCACGCAGCCAGCGGCGCGTGGCGTCGGGCTGCGCGGCGAGCCACGCCTCGAACGCCGCGGCGCGCAGGATCCACAACGGCACCGGCGCCGCTTCGCCCGCGCTGTCCTCGTCCGCGTTCATTCGCGCTCTCCTCGCTCGCACCGCGCGTGCGCGCCGACCGCGCACGCCTTGCATCATAGGAGATTCTGTGGTGCTATTGAGAGCTAAGTTTTCGCCCTCGTTGCGAATCCGCGTGACTTCCGAGACCCCGCACCAGACTGTCGCCGGTCGAAAACGCGGGGTCTTGCGTTTTCGAGGGCGGTTCGGATCGGTGCACCAGGAGACCCGCATGCGTTTGTACTCGCAGAAAGATGTCGACCCGAAGGCGCTTCGCGGCGCGAGAATCGCCGTGCTCGGCTACGGCAGCCAAGGCCGCGCGCACGCGCTCAACCTGCGCGACAGCGGTTTCGACGTCGTCGTCGGCGTCCGCAAGGGCGAGAGCTTCAAGAAGGCGAAGAAGGACGGTCTCAAGGTCACGGAGCCGAAGGCCGCGGTCCACGGCGCGCACCTGGTCGCGATGCTGGTCCCGGACACCACGCAGAAGGCGCTGTACGCGGAGGTGAAGGCGGATCTCGAGAAGGGCGCGACGCTGCTGTTCGCGCACGGCTTCAACATCCACTTCGGCCAGATCAAGCCGCGCAAGGATCTCGACGTGGTGCTGATCGCGCCGAAGGGGCCCGGCGATCTCGTGCGCCGCCAGTACCAGCAGGGGCGCGGCGTGCCGTGCCTGCTCGCGGTCGCGCAGGACGCGTCGGGGCGCGCGAAGGCGAAGGCGCTCGCGTATGCGCACGGAATCGGCGGCACCCGCGGCGGCGTGCTGCAGACCACGTTCGCCGAGGAGACCGAGACGGATCTGTTCGGCGAGCAGGCGGTGCTGTGCGGCGGCGCGACCGAGCTCGTGCTGAAAGGCTATGAAACGCTGGTCGAGGCGGGCTATCAGCCGGCGGTCGCGTACTACGAGTGTCTGCACGAGCTCAAGCTGATCGTCGATCTCCTGCACGAGGGCGGCCTGACGAAGATGCACCGGTTCATCAGCGAGACCGCGAAGTACGGCGATCTGACCCGCGGCCCGCGCGTCGTGAACAAGGCGACCAAGAAGGAAATGCGCAAGATCCTCGCCGAGATCCAGAACGGCAAGTTCGCGCGCCAGTGGATCTCGGAGAACAAGCGCGGCCGGCGCAAGTACTCGAAGCTGCTGAAGGCGGACCTCGCGCACTCGATCGAGAAAGTGGGCGCGGACCTGCGTTCGCGCATGCCCTGGCTCGAGTCCGGTCGCGGCTGAGGCCGGATCCCTCCCGACGCCTGCTTCCCGAGGAGCACGACGCGATGCCAGCGCGCACGATGTTCGAGAAGGTCTGGTCGGCTCACGAGGTGGTGCCGGAGACCCCCGACACGCCCGCGGTACTGTACGTCGACCTGCACCTGACCCACGAGGTCACCTCGCCGCAGGCGTTCGCGCTGCTGCGCGCGCAGGGCCTCCCGGTCCGCCGGCCGGACCGCACGCTCGCGACGATGGACCATTCGACGCCGACGCGCACCGAACAGATCTTCGGCGACGAGCCGCTCGGGGACAGCGACGCGGCACGCCAGGTGCGCGAGCTCGAGCGGAACGCGAAGGAGTTCGCGGTCGAGCTCTACGGCCTGCGGGACCCGCGCCGCGGGATCGTGCACGTGATCGGCCCCGAACAGGGTGTCACGCGTCCCGGGATGACGATCGTCTGCGGCGACAGCCACACGAGCACCCACGGCGCACTCGGCGCGCTCGCGTTCGGGATCGGCACGACCGAGGTCGGCCACGTGCTCGCGACCCAGTGTCTCCTGCAGCGCAAGCCGAAGACCCTCGCGATCGAGGTCGGCGGTCGTCTCGGCGACGGCGTCACCGCGAAGGACCTGATCCTCGCGATCATCGGGCGGATCGGCGTGTCCGGCGGGACCGGGCACGTGCTCGAGTACCGGGGCCCGGCGATCTCGGCGCTGTCGATGGCCGAGCGCATGACCGTGTGCAACATGTCGATCGAGGCCGGCGCGCGCGCCGGGATGATCGCGCCGGACGAGGTCACCCTCGCCTACCTTGCCGAGCGGCCGCGCCGGCCGCAGGGCGCGGACTGGGACGCGGCGGTCGCCGGCTGGCGCTCGCTCGCGACCGAACCGGGCGCGCGCTTCGATGCACGCGTCGACATCGATGCGGCCGCGCTCGAGCCGATGATCACCTACGGAACCAACCCCGGGATGGTGCTGCCGATCGGCGGATCGATCCCGCGCGACGGCGGTGATCCGGTGGTCGCGCGCGCGCTCGCCTACATGGGCTTCCAGCCCGGCGAGCCGATGCTCGGCAAGCGCGTCGACGTGGTGTTCGTCGGCAGCTGCACGAACGGCCGCCTCGAGGACCTGCAGGCCACCGCGAAGATCCTGCGCGGGCGGCGCGTCGCGCCGGGCGTGCGGATGCTGGTGGTCCCGGGCTCCCAGCAAGTGAAGCGCGAGGCCGAGGCGCTCGGGCTCGCCGACGTGTTCCGGGACGCCGGGGCCGAATGGCGCGAGTCCGGTTGCTCGATGTGCCTCGGGATGAACGGCGACACCGTCCCCGCGGGCGCGACCTCGGTCAGCACCAGCAACCGCAATTTCGAGGGCCGGCAAGGCGTCGGCGCACGCACCCTGCTCGCGAGCCCGTACACCGCGGCCGCCGCCGCGGTCGCCGGCAAGATCACCGATCCCCGGGACCTGCTGTGATGGAACCGATCAAGACCCTGCGCTCGACCACGGTCGTGATGCCGTCGACGAACATCGACACCGACCAGATCATCCCGGCGCGCTACCTCACCGTGACCACCCGGACCGGACTCGGCAAGGCGCTGTTCGCGGACCTGCGCTACGCGAGCGACGGCACGCCGAAGCCGGAGTTCGTGCTGAACCGCCCGGACGCCGCGGGCAGCCGGATCCTCGTCGCGGGACACAATTTCGGCTGCGGCTCCTCGCGCGAGCACGCGCCGTGGGCGCTCGTCGACCACGGATTCCGCGCGGTCGTGAGCACCGCAATCGCGGACATCTTCCGCAGCAACGCGCTGAAGAACGGCCTGCTGCCGGTGATCGTCGATCCGGCGACGCACCGCTGGCTCATCGAGCACCCGGGCGCCGAGGTCACGATCGATCTGGACGCGACCGAGCTCGCACTCCCCGACGGCCGGCGCGTCGCCTTCCCGATCGACCGGTTCGCGCGGCACTGTCTGCTGAACGGCGTCGACGAGCTCGGCTACCTGCTGAGCCAGCGCCCCGCGATCGAACGCTACGAAGCGGCGCATGGACGCTGAGGCGCGGCGATGCACGCGCTGATCGCGGTCCTCGCCGGCGACGGCATCGGCCCCGAGGTCACCGACGAGGCGGTCCGCGCGCTCGGCGCGGTCGCGCGACGCTTCGGCCACGAGTTCCGGTTCGAGGCCGCCCTGCTCGGCGGTGCCGCGATCGACGCGACCGGCAGCGCACTCCCCGAGGACACGCTCGCGCTGTGCCGGCGCGCCGACGGCGTGCTGATGGGCGCGGTCGGCGGTCCGCGCTGGTCCGCCCCGGACGCGCCGGTGCGGCCCGAACAAGGGCTCCTGCGGCTGCGCAAGGAGCTCGGGCTCTTCGCGAACCTGCGCCCGGTCGCGCCGCACCCGGCGGTGCTCGGCGCGTCGCCGATCAAGCCGGAACTGCTCGCCGGCGTCGACATCGTGGTGGTGCGCGAACTGACCGGCGGGATCTACTTCGGCGACAAGCATCGCAGCGACACCGACGCGGTCGACGTGTGCCGCTATACGGCCGCGGAGATCGAGCGCGTCGTGCGGCTCGCCGCGGGCCTCGCGCGCGCGCGGCGGCGCAAGCTCACCTCGATCGACAAGGCGAACGTGCTCGAGACCTCGCGGCTGTGGCGCTCGATCGTCGAGCGTCTCGCCGCCGCGGAATTCCCCGACCTCGAGGTCGAGCACATGCTGGTCGACGCGGCCGCGATGCACCTGCTGCGCCGTCCGCGCGACTTCGACGTGATCGTGACCGAGAACATGTTCGGCGACATCCTGACCGACGAGGCATCGATGCTCGCCGGTTCGCTCGGGATGCTGCCGTCCGCCTCGCTGGGCGAGC
>JAJXYU010000325.1 GCA_021780395.1 Pseudomonadota bacterium | reverse complement strand
CAGCGCCCGTCGCTCCCGCAGGGCCGGGGGCTGCGAGCGCGCCGACGCCCCCCGCCGCCTCGATCGCGCCGGCCGCGGCGTCCGCACCGGCGGCGTCGACGGGCATCGTCGATTCGCGGTACGGGGCGGAGCCGATCCACTACGACGCGGCGATCCGGCATTATTTCGCGGTGAATTCGCGCGATCCGGCCTCGGTGGTCTACCGGCGGATCAGCGCGCCGGTGCGCGGCTATACGACTGCGATCGCCGGCACGCTGTTCATGCACGAGCGGCGGTTCTACGGGTGGAAGGTCGAGGCGACGGTCGATGCGAAGGATGCCCACGGCCACGCGGTGCACGGGCAGACCTATACGTTCCTGTTCCGCGGCGAGACGATCGTCCGGGTCGTCAGGCCGCTGCCGACCGGCTGACGCGACGATGCCGTTGACGCCGTTCCACGTGGCGGTGCCGGTTCGCGACCTCGAGGAGGCGCGGCGCTTCTACGGCGGCGTGCTCGGCTGCCCCGAGGGTCGGAGCGATGCCGACTGGGTCGATTTCGACCTGTACGGTCATCAGTTCGTGTGCCACCGGAATCCGGCGCTCGGGCCATCCGGGCAGGTCGACCATCACACGAATCCGGTCGACGGCGATCGCGTGCCGGTGCCGCATTTCGGCGTCGTGCTGCCGATGGAGGCCTGGCACGCACTCGCCGACCGGCTGCGTGCCCACGGTGTGCGATTCGTCGTGGAACCGCACCTGCGGTTCGCCGGAAAGCCCGGGGAACAGGCGACCTTCTTCCTGCTCGATCCGTCCGGCAACGCGCTCGAGTTCAAGGCGTTCCGCGACCTCGCCGCGCAGCTGTTCGCGCGCTAGCGCGATCCGGCGTCGCGGTCAGCAGCTCGATCAGGCGCGCGCCGGTCGGCCCGAGCGGCAGATCGGTGCGGCGGACCAGCCGTGGCGTGAATCGGTAGCGCGAGCCGGCGCGGAAGCGGACCTCGGTCAGGGTCCCGCGGCGCAGCTCCGCGGCGACCAGGTACTGCGGCATCCAGCCGAACCCGAGGCCCATCAGCAGCGCGCGCTTCTTCGTGTCGAAGCTCGACAGGTAGAACACCCGCTCGCCACCGAACCGGTGACGATCGTTGCCGCTGCCGGAATCCTGGATCGAGAGCTCGACGTGCTCCTGCAACTCGGCAAGCGTCACCGAGCGCCGGCGCGCGAGCGGGTGGTCCGCCGACGCGCACAGCACGCATTCGATGTCCGGGAGGTCCTGCGACTCGAGGTTCGGCTGGCTCTCGTAATCCTTCACGAGCATCAGGTCGGCCGCATCCCGCTCGAATCGCCACTGCACGCCGCCGAGGTATTCCACCTTGAGCTGGATCCGCGTCGGCGTGCGCTCCGCGGCCAGGGTGCGCAATGCCCGCAGCGTCGGTTCGAGCGGCAGGATCCCGTCGAGGATCACTGTGTAGCGCGGCTCCCAGCCGCCCGCGAACTGCCGGGCGATCGCGCCGATCTGGTCGGCCTGCGCGAGCAGACGCCGGCCCTCCGCGAGCACCGACTCGCCCGCCGGCGTGAGCCGCACGCGATAGCCGCGCCGGTCGAGCAGGGCGATCCCGAGGCACCGCTCGAGCTTCGCGATGCGGTAGCTCACCGCCGACTGGGCCTTGTGCAGGCGCGCCGCGGCCCGGGCGAGCCCGCCTTCGCGAACCACGGCGTCGAGCGCCTGCAGCGAGTCGAGGTCCGGTCGCATGACGATCGAATCCTTCGATGGAGTTTGCCGAAATTATATGCTTTATTTCGAACTCCCGCCGTGGGTATCGTGCGTTCACGGGCCGCCGGGCGTCCGCGAGGAGAGTTCGATGATCGTCGAGAGAATCCATCACGTCGCCTACCGGTGCCGCAACGCGAAGGAGACGGTCGAGTTCTACCGTGACGCGCTCGGCATGGCATTCCTGCTCGCGATCTCGGAGGACCGGGTTCCGTCGACCAAGGCCGAGGATCCGTACATGCACGTGTTCCTCGACGCGGGCAATGGCAACGTGCTCGCGTTCTTCGAGATCCCGGATTCCCCGCCGATGGGCCGGGATCCGAACACGCCGGACTGGGTGCAGCACATCGCGTTCAAGGTCGCGAGCGTGGACACGCTGCTCGAGACCAAGGCGCGCCTCGAACGCCTCGGGATCGCGGTGACCGGGCCGACCAATCACGAGCTGTTCCAGTCGATCTATTTCTTCGACCCGAACGGGCACCGGCTCGAGCTCGCCGCGGACACCTCGACCCCGCAGACGCTCGCCGAGCTCGCGCGGATCGCGCCCGAGATGCTCGCGGAATGGGATCGCACGCGGCGTCCGGTGCGTCAGGCCGCGTGGCTGCACGCG
The DNA here is from genome assembly GCA_021780395.1 of Pseudomonadota bacterium. The sequence continues at coordinate 1,947 of JAJXYU010000325.1, read as the reverse complement.
AAGGAATTCGGCGGCGACGGGCGCTGAGGTCGCGATGAAATTCCAGGACATCGTCGTCGGTGCGGTCCACCGGTCGGGGCCGCGCGAGGTCGGCGAGGCGGAGATCGTCGCGTTCGCGCGCCGCTACGATCCGCAGCCGTTCCACGTCGATCCGGCGGCCGCCGCGGCGACGCGCTGGCGTGGATTGATCGCGAGCGGCTGGATGACCTGCGCGATCGCGATGGAGCTCGCGGTCGGCAGCGTGCTCGTGGACTCGGACTCCTTCGGTTCGCCCGGCGTCGAGGCGCTGCGCTGGGAACGGCCGGTGCGGCCCGGCGATCGGCTCTCGCTCGCGGTGACGGTGCTCGAGAAGCGGGTGTCGGGCGCCGGGGATACCGGGATCGTCCGCTGGCGATGGGATCTCGAGAACCAGCGTGCCGAGCGCGTGCTGTCGATGACGGCGACGAGCTTCTTCGACGTCGGCGCGGCCGGGGTGCCTCGCGCCTAGTGCGAGTGCCGGTGGTGCGTGTCCGGGAAATGCGGGTGCGAATGCCGTAGCGGTTCGTGCCGATGCGGGTGCCCGTGCGGCTCGCGCCCGTCCCAGCCGTCCGGATGCGCGTGGCGATGGTGCTCGTCGTGAACATGCGGATGTTCGTGGGAGAGCGCTTCGTGCGTGTGCTCGTGCTCGTGGCGCTCCGACAGGTGCAGCCACACGCCGAGGCCCATCAGTGCCGCGGCGCCGGCGAACGCGGGCGAGGGATGCGCGCCCGAGAGAGCGATCGCGAGGGCGGCGCCGATGAACGGCGCGGTCGCGAAATAGGCGCCGGTCCGGCCGCTGCCGAGCTCGCGCAGTGCGACGACGTACAGCGCGAGGCTGATGCCGTACCCGCCGAACCCGAGCAGCAATGCCGCCCCGATCGCGGCGGCCGACGGTGCCGGGGAGGCCGTGCCGAAACCGATCGCGAGCGCGAGGTTCGCGAGGCCCGCAATCCAGCCCTTCAGCGCGGCGATGAACAGTGCGTCGCCGGTCGCGACCTTGCGCGTCACGTTGTTGTCGATCGCCCAGCACGCGCAGGCGCCCGCGATCGCGAGCGCGCCCGGACCGATGCCGCCGGTCGGGCCCGGCGACCACGACAGGACCGCCGCGCCCGCGACGATCGCGATCATTCCGAGCACCACGCGCGGGCCCGCCGGCTCCCGGAACGCGAACCACGCGAGCAGCGCGGTGAATACCGCCTCGAGGTTCAGCAGGAGCGATGCGTCCGCGGCGCTCGCGCGGCGCAGGCCGACCATCAGCAGCACCGGCGCGAGCATCCCGCCGCACGCGGTCGCCGTGGCGAGCCACCGGCCGTCGCCGCGCGCGAGCCCCGACGCACGCCAGCCGCGGTCGCGGATCACCCGCAGCAGCGTCAATCCCGCGCCGCAACCGAGGTACAGCGCGCCGGCGAGCGTCCACGGGCCGATCACGTGGAGCAGCGCCTTCGCGAATGGGGTGGTCGCGCCGAACAGCGCGGCCGCGCCGAGCGCCGCTGCGACGCCGCGATGGCGGGGATTGGCGAGATTGGGCCGGTCGCGGCGCATCGGTGCTGGAGTCTAGCGCAACCGCTTGACGGACCGCGGGCGGCGGGCCTTAAAGTGAGCGCATCGGTCGATCACGAGGAGTCGGACATGGGCGAGGGCAACGAGGCGAAGACGGTGCTGACGGTCAGCGGGATGACCTGCGGCGGCTGCGCGAACACGGTGACCCGCGTGCTCACGCGGGTGCCCGGAGTCGAGCGCGCCGAGGTGGACCTGGGGAGCGGTCGAGCGACGGTGACCGGCCGGGCGAGCGCCGACGCGCTGATCGGCGCGGTCGAGGCCGCGGGCTTCGGCGGCCGGGTCGCGGAGACGGCGACCGGATCGTGACGCCGGCGGCATCGCCGACGCGCGCCGCGTCGCCGACGGGCGAGGATCCGCGCGCCGCGGCAG
>JAJXYU010000114.1 GCA_021780395.1 Pseudomonadota bacterium | reverse complement strand
CCGATCCGCACCTCGAGGTCGAAGCGCCGGTCGGTGCCGCGCAGTCTCTCGCCGAGGTAGCCGTGCTCCCGTGCGGTCTCGATCGCCCGCTCGAGCGCCCGGCGCGCGTGCGGGTACTCGAAGCGCAGGTAGATGTAGCCCTGGGTCGCCCCGGTCGCGAGTCCGGCGATCGTCATGCCCTCGATCAGCGCGTACGGGTCGCCTTCCATCAGCATGCGATCGGAGAACGTCCCGGAATCGCCTTCGTCGGCGTTGCAGACCACGTACTTGCGGTCGGCGGCCGCGTCGAGCGCGGTCTTCCATTTGATCCCCGCCGGAAACGCCGCGCCGCCGCGGCCGCGCAGGCCGGACGCGGTCACCCGCTCGACGATCTCGCCGGGCTTCAGGTCGAGCGCGGCATCGAGGCCGCGGAAGCCGCCGTGAGCGCGGTACGCCTCGAGGTCGAGCGGATCGGTCAAGCCGACGCGCGCGAAAGTGAGCCGTTCCTGGTTCTTCAGATACGCGATCTGTGCGGTCGGTCCGAGACACGACCGGTGCGTGCCGCCGCCGAGGAATCCGGCGTCGAACAGGCCGGGGACGTCGCCCGGCGCGACCGGGCCGTACGCGATGCGCCCGGCGGGCGTGTCCGCCTCGACCAACGGCTCGAGCCACAGCAACCCGCGCGAGCCGTTGCGCACGATGCGCACCGACGCGCCGCGGCGCGCGGCCTCGGCGTGGATCGCCGCGGCGACCGCGTCGGCGCCGACCGCGACCGCGGACGCGTCCGCGGGGACGTATACGATGCTCGCGGCGCTCATCGGGCGCTCCTCGCGCGAGCGACGATCTCGTCGAAGCGCTGCGCGTCCACGCGTCCCTCGATCGTATCGTCGATCATCACCGAGGGGCCGAGCGCGCAGTTGCCGAGACAGTAGACCGCTTCGAGCGTGATCGCCCCGTCGGCGGTCGTGCCATGGTAGTCGACCCCGAGGCGGCGCTTGGCGTGCTGCTCCAGCGCGGCGGCGCCGACCGACTGGCAGGCTTCGGCGCGGCAGATCCGCAGCACGCGGCGACCGGGCTTCTCGGTCCTGAAGTAGTGGTAGAAGCTCAGCACGCCGTGCACTTCGGCGCGCGAAAGGTTCAGTTCCTGCGCAATCAACGGGACCGCCGCGCCCGGTACGTACGAGAGCGCATCCTGGATCGCATGCAGGATCGGCAGCAGCGCGCCCGGGGCGTCCTTGAGCCGCGCACAGGCGGCGAGGGTGGTCGCGCGCTCGGCGGCGTCGAGATCGGTGGATTCGGGTCGGTTCGGCGTCGCGCGTGTGGGTGCTGGCGTGGTCATGCTCTCGCTCGGGGGTCCATTCAACCGATAATACTAACCTGAAAATTTCGCCTTGGGATTCCGCAGTGCGATCGTCGCGCGATTCGCCGCGGTGCTATTCTTCGGACGCGACCTGTCTCGTCCTGGACGCGACCGGCCGCCACGATTCAGGTCCGCCCGATGCGTCGCGGGGAGCCGATCGATGATGCGCGAGTTCTTCCGGTCTTCGATTCGACCCGCGGCGTCCCTCGCTGCTCTCGCCGCGCTCGTCGCCCTCGCGGACCCGAACACCACGCTCACGCCGATCCTCGTGCAGGCAACCGGCCCGCGGTTCGTCGCGCCGACGCGGCGCGACAGCATCGGACGGATCTGGGCGCCGGTCTTCATCGACGGCCAGGGGCCGTTCCGGCTCGTGCTCGATACCGGCGCGACGCAATCCGGCGTGACCGCGACCGTCGCGTCGATCCTGCACCTGCCGCTCGGTCGCACGCCGCCGGTGCTGCTGCGGGGCGTGACCGGCGTCGCGACGGTGCCGACGGTGCGCCTCGACGAGCTGGCGATCGGCGACCTCACCGTCGCCGGCGCGGTCGTGCCGATACTGCCCGACGCGTTCGGGGGCGCCGACGGAGTCCTCGGCACCGCGGGGCTCGCCGACAAGCGCGTGTTCATCGATTTTCGGCGCGACCGCATCACGATCACCTATTCGCACGGCCGGTATCCGTCGCGGGGCTTCGAGACGCTGCACTTCCTGCCGAACCTGCAGACGCCGATCATCGTCGATGCGCGGGTCGGGGGCGTGCTCACGAAGGCGATCATCGACACCGGAGGCCAGATGACGATCGCGAACGATGCGCTGCGCGACGCGTTGATGCATCGCTGGTTCCACCCGCGGGCGCGACCCGACCGGATCGAAGGTGCGACCCGCGCGGTGCAGCGCGGCGAGATGATCGCGACGCCGATGATCGATCTCGGCGCGATCACGATCCGCGATCCGTACATCACGTACTCGAACCTGATGATCTTCGAGCACTGGCATCTGGTACACCGACCGGCGATCCTGATCGGGATGGACGCGCTCGGCACGCTCGATCAGCTGGTCATCGATTACCGGCGACACGAGCTCGAGCTGCGCCCCCGGACGGGATGACGGCCGGCTATCCGCGGACGCGCGCGCCGGACTATCATCGGCCCGAGCCCGTGGATCGCGCGCCACGGTCGCCGGAGACCTTGCGATCATGAACCGACCCTTGTTCCCGATCATCGCGACGATCCTGATCCTCGGAGCGGGCGTGGCCTATTACCTGTTGGAGAAGCGGTCGGAGCCGCCCGCGCCCGTCGCGTCGGCACCCGTGCCGACGCTCGCACCGGCGCCCGCCTCCGCGCCGGCGATCCAGCACCCGGTACCCGCCGCCGCGCCCGGGGGATCGCCGACCGCGTCCTCGCTGCCGGCGCTCGATGCGAGCGATGCGCCATTGCGCGCGGCGCTCGCCGGTATCGTCGGCGCGGATGTGCTGAAGCGATTCCTCGCGCCGGAGGATCTGATCCGGCGAATCGTCGTCACGGTGGACAACCTGCCGCGCCGCAAGCTCCCCTACGATCGCCTGCCGGTCACGACGCCGGCGGGCGGCTTCATCGCGAGTGGCGAGGGGGCGCACGCGACGCTCGATCCGCGCAACTACGCGCGGTACACGCCGATGGTCGACGTGCTGCGCGCGATCGACATGCGGTTGCTCGCGCGGGTGTACCTCCATTTCTATCCGCTGTTCCAGAGCGCCTATCAGGACCTCGGCTATCCGGACGGGTACTTCAACGATCGCCTGATCGCGGTGATCGACCAGCTGCTCGCGACGCCCCAGCCGGCGGAACCGATCGAGCTCGTGCAGCCGCACGTGCAATACCACTTCGCGGATCCGGCGCTCGAGGACCTGTCGGCGGGCCAGAAGGTCCTGATCCGGATGGGCCCGGACAACGCGGCGGTGGTGAAGTCGCAGCTCTCGGCGTTGCGCGCGGCGCTGACCGCCGCGCCGATCGCGACCCGGCACTGAGACGGCGATCGGCGCCGGCGCGGGCGGACGGGGTTACGTTTGCGTAATGGGACTAGCCGGCGGACCCCGTCGGCGCGTTGAATGGGTGTCACGAGTGGAAGACTTTGAAACGTTGAGGAAGGTCGCCGCCATGTCCACGCCTGCTGTCGAAACCCGTCGGTGGATCGGCCCGGTCCGCGCGACCTTGCGCGTCGCGGTACTGCTCGGCGCCGTGGCCGCGCTCGGTGCGTGCGTCGTCACCCAACCGTACGATCCCTATCAGTCCGCCGGTTCGTACGGATCCTCCGGCTACGCGCCGGATCCATCGGGTTACGCGCCGAATGCACCGGTCGGCGCCGGCGGCGATTACGGTGGCGGGCAGGTCTACGTCCAGGCGTCGATCGCGCCGCCACCGCTACCGGTCTACGAACAACCGCCGTGCCCCGGGTCGGGTTATCTGTGGACCCCCGGCTACTGGGCCTACGGACCCGAAGGGTATTTCTGGGTGCCGGGCACCTGGGTGCTGCCGCCCGCGGTCGGCCTGCTGTGGACCCCGGGTTACTGGGGATGGGGCGGCGGCCTGTACCTGTTCCACCAGGGGTACTGGGGGCCGCGCGTCGGCTTCTACGGCGGCATCAACTACGGCGGCGGCTATTTCGGCGCCGGCTTCGTCGGCGGGCGCTGGGATCGCGACCGGTTCGAGTACAACCGCGCGGTCTCGAACGTGAACGTGAACGTCGTCCGCAACACCTACTACAACAACACCGTGATCAACAACACGGTGATCAACAACACGGTCGTGAACCAGCGGGTGAGCTATGTCGGCGGCCCGGGCGGCGTGCGTGCCGCGCCGACGCGGTCCGAGCAGCTCGCAGCCCGGGAGGCGCGCTTCCGCGGCGCGACCCGCATGCAGCTCGACCAGGTGCGCGCGGCGAGCCGCGATCGGGCCCAGTTCGTGCGCTTCAACGGTGGCCGCCCGCCGGTCGC
>JAJXYU010000336.1 GCA_021780395.1 Pseudomonadota bacterium | reverse complement strand
CGCGGGGCAGCTCGGCGCGCAGTTCCTGCGGTCCGTCCGCGATCGCGGCCACCAGGCGCTCGTCGGCATCGGCAAGCGTCCACCAGCGCTCGACCGGATCGCGCAATTCCGGGGGCAGGTCGTCGAACTGGGGTCGCGGCAGGATCATGGGCGTGCTTCGGCCTCCCATATTCCCGACCCGGGCGTGCGAAAAAAAAAGAGCGGGCCCTTTCGGACCCGCTCTCCTTCATGGAACGTGAACCGTGGTGACGGCTCTTACATGTCCATGCCGCCCATGCCGCCCATGCCGCCGCCCGGGGCGCCGTGGTTGTGCTCCTCTTCCTTCGGAGCCTCGGCGATCATCACCTCGGTCGTGAGCAGCAGGCCCGCGACCGACGCCGCGTTCTGCAATGCGAGACGCGTGACCTTGGTCGGGTCCAGGATGCCCATCTCGATCATGTCGCCGTATTCGCCGGTCGCCGCGTTGTAGCCGAACGTCCCCTTGCCCTCGCGGACGCGGTTCAGTACGACCGCCGCGTCCTCGCCGGCGTTGCTGACGATCTGCCGCAGCGGCTCCTCGATCGAGCGGGCGAGGATCTTGATGCCGTGCGACTGGTCCTCGTTGACGCCGGTGAGCTTCTCGACCGCCTTCAGCGCCCGCACCAGGGCGACGCCGCCGCCCGGCACCACGCCTTCCTCGACGGCCGCGCGGGTCGCGTGCAGCGCATCCTCGACGCGCGCCTTCTTCTCCTTCATCTCGATCTCGGTGGCCGCGCCGACCTTGATGACCGCGACGCCGCCGGAGAGCTTCGCAACGCGCTCCTGCAACTTCTCCTTGTCGTAGTCGGAGGTCGCCTCCTCGATCTGCTGACGGATGCTCTCGACGCGGGCCTTGATGTCGGCCGCCTTGCCGGCGCCGTCGATGACCGTGGTGTTCTCCTTCTCGACGACGACCTTCTTCGCTTCGCCGAGATCGTTGAGCGTCGCCTTCTCCAGCGACAGGCCCACTTCATCGGAGATCACGGTGCCGCCGGTGAGGATCGCGATGTCCTGCAACATCGCCTTGCGGCGGTCGCCGAAGCCCGGCGCCTTCACGGCCGCGACCTTGACGATCCCGCGGATCGTGTTCACGACCAGGCTGGCGAGCGCCTCGCCCTCGACGTCCTCGGCGACGATCAGCAGCTGCCGGCCCGCCTTCGCGATGCCTTCGAGCAGCGGCAGCATCTCGCGGATGTTCGAGATCTTCTTGTCGACCAGCAGGATCAGCGGCTTGTCGAGTTCGGCGGCCTGGCTCTGCTGGTTGTTGATGAAGTACGGCGACAGATAGCCGCGGTCGAACTGCATGCCCTCGACGACTTCCAGCTCGTTCTGCAGACCCGAGCCTTCCTCGACGGTGATCACGCCTTCCTTGCCGACCTTCGCCATCGCGTCCGCGATGGTCTTGCCGATGCTCTCGTCGGAGTTCGCGGAGATGGTGCCGACCTGCGCGATCGCCTTCGGATCCTTGCAGGGCTTGGAGAGCTTCTTCAGCTCTTCGGTCGCCTCGGCGACCGCATGGTCGATGCCCCGCTTGATGTCCATCGGGTTGTGGCCGGCCGCGACCGCCTTCAGGCCCTCGCGGATGATCGCCTGCGCGAGCACGGTCGCGGTCGTCGTGCCGTCGCCCGCCTCGTCGGAGACGTTCGAGGCGACTTCCTTGACCATCTGCGCGCCCATGTTCTCGAACTTGTCCTTGAGCTCGATCTCTTTCGCGACCGACACGCCATCCTTCGTCACGGTCGGAGCGCCGAAGCTCTTGTCGAGAACCGCGTTGCGGCCCTTGGGGCCGAGCGTCACCTTGACCGCGTTGGCCAGGATGTTGACGCCCTTGAACATGCGTTGCCGGGCATCGTCGCTGAAACGTACGTCTTTAGCTGCCATTTGAAAATTACCTCTGCTCGCTAAATTGATTGCTTGAACGAATTCGGTTGCGCGGCTTACTTGCTCTCGACGACGGCCATGACGTCTTCTTCGCGCATGACGACCAGCTCTTCTCCGTCCATCTTGACTTCGGTGCCGCTGTACTTGCCGAACAGCACCTTGTCGCCGACCTTGAGGTCGAGCGGCCGGACTTCCCCGTTCTCGAGGATCTTGCCCTTGCCGACGGCGAGGACCTTCCCGAAGGTCGGCTTCTCGGCGGCCGTATCGGGGATCACGATCCCGCCCGGAGACTTGCGCTCCTCTTCCTCTCGTTTCACGATGACGCGGTCATGAAGGGGACGAATCTTCATAAGACAAGACTCCTCAAGCGTTAGGGGTTCGGGAAATGGGTCAAATAGAGCGAAGGCTGTTAGCACTCCCTTCTATTGGCTGCTAATAATAGCGACGGAATTTGCCGTTTCAAGGGTGCCCGTCGTCCGATTCATTGAGATATCGTTTGCCCATGCGTCCCCACCTCCATTTGGCCCGTCCCCATTGGGTATTACCTTGCATTGCAGCAGCCGTGCTGGCGCGCGGTGCGGTCGCCCGCCCCTGGTGGGATTCCGCCGAGGTGGCCAATGCCGGCGATTTCCTGCCCGCCGATCAGGCCTTTCGCGTATCCGCTGACCTCGCCGGTCGACGTCTCACGGTCCACTGGGACATCGCGAGCGGCTATTACCTGTACCGCAGCCGGATCCACATCCGCGTGCAGGGTGCCGGGCGGCTGGCGAGCGGCTGGCGGCTGCCCCCCGGGATCGCCCACACCGATCGCTATTTCGGGCCGCGGCAGGTGTATTTCCATGCGGTGGATGCGAGCGCGGAGCTCGCCCGCACTTCGGCCCAAGCCGCGGCGCCACGGCTGCAAGTGAGCTACCAGGGCTGCGCGCAAGCCGGCCTGTGCTATCCACGCATCGTGCGGACGCTGGTACCGGAGCGCGTCGCGCCGTCCTCGCCGGTGCCGGTGCGACGATGAGTCGCGCGACCCCATGGCTCGCGGCGACGGCCGCGCTCGCGGCGGCCTGGGTCGGCGGTCGCGCGTATCTCGCGCACGAAGCGCCGGTTCATCTCGCGAACACCGGCATCGCCGTGCCGGTCGGGGAGGCGAGTCCGCCGAGTCCCGCCGATCGGATCCCCGATCCCCGGGTCGGCCCACTGCCCGGCGTACGGATCCCGCGGCGCCTGCCGGCGTTTCGCCTGAACGACCTGGCCGGCCGGCCCGAGTCGATCACGCGCTTCGCCGGTCGTTCGCTGATCCTGAATTTCTGGGCGACCTGGTGCGCACCCTGCCGGCGGGAGATTCCGCTGCTCCAGAGGATCGATCGTGAGTGGCAGGCGCACCGCTTCACGGTCGTCGGCATCGCCGTGGATCGGCGCCCGGCGGTGGCCGCATTCGTACGACGATTCAAGATCGCCTACCCGATCCTGCAAGGGGATCGGCAGGCGCTCGGTGTGGTCACCTCGCTCGGCGTCGCCTCCCCGGCGTTTCCGTTCACGGTCTTCACCGATCGACGCGGCGAGATCGTCGCGCTGTACCTCGGTGAGTTGCATCGGCCGCAGATCGAGTTGATCCTAGACACGGTCCGGGAGGTCGATGACCACCGGATCACGGTCCCGGCGGCGCAGCGTGCGATCGCCGCGGGCCTCGACCGCCTGCGCCGGGGTACGACCACGACCTGAGGCCGGGAAATCGCGATTTCGCGGCAAGATCGCCGGGGATCGAACCTAATTATTGCCAATTCGGCGCCTGTTCCGGTTATCATTCCCGACCTCGCTGTCATGACGACACCAACAAAACGCAACGGCTGATGGCTCGCGTCCTGCTGCTGAACGGCCCCAATCTGAATCTGCTCGGGTCCCGGGAACCGCAACTCTACGGTTCGTCGACGCTCGCCGACATCGAACGCGGCCTCGAGGCGCGCGCGCGCGCGCTCGGCCTCGCGCTCGAATGCCTGCAGAGCAACGCCGAGCACGTGCTGATCGACAAGATCCACGCCGGCGCACGCGGCGGCATGGATTTCCTGATATTCAACCCCGGCGCATTCACTCACACGAGCGTCGCGCTGCGCGATGCGATCCTCGCCGTCGGAGTGCCGTTCATCGAAGTGCATCTCAGCAACGTGTTCGCGCGCGAGCCGTTCCGCCACCATTCCCATTTCTCCGACATCGCGGTGGGCTGCATCTTCGGGCTCGGCCCGATGGGCTACGAATTCGCACTGGAGGCGGCCGCACGCCGGCTGTCGGCCTCCACGTCGCGTCGTTGATCGAAATCAAGCTGGAGGGATTCCCCACGATGGACATTCGCAAGGTCAAGAAGCTCATCGAGCTGCTCGAGGAATCCGGGATTTCGGAGCTCGAGATCTCGGAGGGCGAGGAGT
>JAJXYU010000216.1 GCA_021780395.1 Pseudomonadota bacterium | reverse complement strand
GGTAATCGGCGACGCGGGTCGATACCGAGGGGATTGCCATCGCATCGACCGAACGATCGACCACGCCATCATTTGTTACCGTGCTCATCGAGACCTCCGTCGCCGCGTCTCGCGCTGCCATTCAGTGGGTATCGAGGTGTATCGAGCGGTTCGTGCATCGTCCGATCCCCGAGGTGCCGCTACCCACCGATGAACGTGGGCAGGCCGTAGGACAGAAACAGATCCGCGATGGCGCGCATCGACGCCTCGCCGGGTGGTGCCGGCAGGCCATCCGGCGCCGGCCTCGCCAGGCGTTCCCGCTTGAACTCCCCAAGTCGGTGATACGCGTTGAGATGTACCGGTGTCGATGGCGCGAGCTCGTTGGCGATGAAGGACGCCGTTGCGCGCAGATTCGCGCCGGTATCGTTGAATCCGGGGATGATCGGCACGCGTGCAAGCATCGGAATGCCCAGTTCGTGGTGAATGCGCCGTGCGTTTCGCAGGATGAGCTCGTTGGGGACACCGGTTCCGGCTCGATGTGCATCCGAGTCCATGTGCTTGAAGTCGTAGAGCACGAGGTCGGCCTGCGCGACGACGTGGCTCACAACCCGCCAGTTGGCGTATCCGCAGGTGTCGAGTGCGGTGTGGATGCCGGCCTCCCGACAGCGCCGCAGCAAATCGATCGTGAATGCCGGCTGGTAGAGCGGCTCTCCGCCGCCGATGGTGACACCGCCGCCTGATCCGTCGTAAAACAGGCGGTCCTTGGCCACTTCGTCGAATATCCGGGCGGCCGTCGTCGTCGAACCGACCAGCTGGAGCGCCCCGGGATTGCATGCATCGACGCAGTCGCCCGCACCGGCGCATTTCTCGCGGTCGATGCTCGCCCGACCGCTTCGCATCGAGATCGCCAAGGATCCGCAGGCGGCCACGCAGTCGCCGCAGCCGGTGCAGCGATCGTCCTGAAAGAAGGGTTCGGCCCGCGAACGCTGCGATTCCGGGTTCTGACACCAGAAGCACTCGAGCGGGCAACCCTTCAGGAAGATCGTCGTGCGAATGCCCGGGCCATCGTGAATCGAGAAGCCCTGGACATTGAATATGCTCGCATCTCGCATGGCAGATCGCGCCGATCAGGGTGCGGCGCTTGGTGTATCAAGGATCGGTGCGAGCGTCTGCCGTGCCGCCGCGACATGCCGCCTCATCAGTGACTCCGCGTCCGCCGGCGTGCGCCGCAGGATCGCCCGCGTGATCTGTCGATGGTCGGCATTCGCAGCCTGGATCTCGACGCGACGCAACTGGGAGCGGCTCAGGATCCGCGTGAGGTGCACGTTGAGCCGCCGCATCGTATCGACGATGTAGCCGTTGTCGGAGGCGTCGATGATGGCCTGATGCCAGCGGATGTTCAGTTCGATGAATTCGGGATGGTCCCCGGCGGACGCCGCGGCATTCATCGCGTCTTGAAGCTCGCGCAGTCGACGATGGAACGGTTCGCCGGCGTGCTCTGCGGCGAGCCGTGCGGCCAGTCCCTCCAGCACTTCACGGACCTCATACAGGTGCCGGACCTCGGTCGGACTCAGGCTGCGCACCGAGGCACCGCGAAATTCCTCGATGATCAAAATGCCCTCGGTGGCGAGCCGTTGCAGGCTTTGCCGGACGAGGGCACGGGATGCGCCGGTGGCGCGCATCACCTCGATCTCGGTCACTCGCTGGCCGGGCGCGAGATTGCCTCGCGCCACCTGGTCGCGCAGGTAGTCGGCGGCATTGGCGGGCGCCTGCGGCGAAGCGGCTTCAACACGCACGGTGTTCGGTTCGCGCAATGATTTCATCCTGCATCACCTTGCCAAGATGCACGAAGTAGGCACTGTAGCCGGCGACCCGTACGGTCAGATCGTGGTGCCGATCGGGATGCGCCTGGGCATCGACCAGCGTCGCCCGATCGACGACGTTGAACTGCAGGTGTTTGCCGCCGTGTGTGAGGTAGGTCCGAATCAGCAGCGCGGCTTTGCGCAGGTCGGCGGGCGTGCTCAGGGCCGATGGGTGGAGCTTGAGGTTCAGCAGCGTCGCCTGGTAGGGATCCTGGTCGATGTTCAGCGCGCTGGCCAGCGCACGGGCCGGTCCGTTGCGGTCCGCGCCCTGCATCGGCGAGAGCGTGCCGTCGGCGCACAGGTCGCCGGCTCGCCGGCCATCCGGGGTGGCCCCGGTCAGTGCGCCGCCGGGCTGGTGCGACGTGATCGATATCGCGGTCGGCTTGTGCGTGCCACCGAGGGCGGTCGGGAACTCTGTGGTCGTATCCGCCCAGAACGCGTACAGATCGCGCGCCAACTGGTCGACGTAGTCATCGCCGTTGCCGAACTTGGGGCATGCGAGACAGCGTGCGCGGAGATTCTCGTGGCCGACCCAATTCGCATCCAGTGCGCTGATCAGATCGGAGAGGCGGATCGAACGCTCGTCGTAGACCAGCCGGCGGATCGCGGCGAGGGAGTCGGCCACGTTGATCATGCCGACGGGGTTTAGCACGGCGCCGTTCTCGAAGGGCATGGTGCGGGCGAGCACATCCTTGCCGCAGCGCAGTCCGTCGTCCATCAACGAAGAACGCAGCGGATCGGGAAACAGCTCGCGTGAGACACTGAGTTCCAGGTTGTTCTTCTCGGCGGCCAGCGCCATGAAGTGCCGCAGGTGCTGCTTGAATGCGGCAAGGAACGCAGGGAAGTCCTCGCAAGTCTCCAGGTTTCCGGCCGGCGGTCCGACACGCAGGCCCGTCCGCCGATCGATGCCGTCGTGCAGGAACATCTCCAGCACCAGCGGCACGACGAACATCCCGATCGCACAGGTGCGCGAGGACCCCGGCAGATTGGCGTCGAGGCAGCCGGTCACCACGTAGTCGCGCGCTCGTTCGACCGGAACGCCGTTCGAACGAAAGTACTCGATGTAGGAGCGGTCGCCGACGAAGGCCGGCAGTCCAAGTCCCGTTTGCACGACTTCGAGCGCCTTGACCAGCAGTTCCTCGGGGGTGCCTTCGTGCACGCGGAGGGTCAACGTGTGGTGCGGCAGGCGGGTCAATTTCGCACAGTCGAGCAGCAGATACGTGAGCGCATTGGTCGCATCGCGACCGTCGGCGGTCACCCCGCCCAAGGTCCAGTTGTGCCACTTGGCGAGGCCGGCATTCTTTTGGCGATTCGCCTTGCCGGAAACGCGGTTCAGCTGCATGTCCTTGATACGCAGGCACGCAAGCCACTCGATCGCGCCGGTCTCGTCGATTTTCCCGGTGGCCAGGTCGCGTTCGTAGAACGGAACCATGTACTGGTCGAAGCGGCCTGCCGCGGCGGTCGGGGAGGGGTTCAGCACGAGGAACAGGAACCAGAAAGCCTGTAATGCCTCGACGAAGCTGCCGGCGGGCTCGGCCGGTACGCGCCGGCAGCTGCGGGCGATCAATCGCAGTTCCTCGCGGCGTGCCGGATCGCTCGTCTCGGCGGCGATCGCGTCGGCGAGCGCAGCATGGCGGTCGGCGAAGCGGATCAACGCCCGGTAGGTGAGGATCACCGACTCGAGGTAGACGGCCTTATCGGCGGCGTGCGGTTCGAGGAAGGACAGGCACCGCCGTTCCTCCTCAGCCTCGGCGATCAGACCGTTGAGACCGCGGTTGAGCACCCGTGGGATGTCCACGCACATCAAGTAGAACCCGGGACCAAGACCCAGACCCGACTGCGCGTAGCCGCCGCCGGGTCCCTCGGTTTTATCCTTCCAGGGAGGCAATACCACGCCGGAGCGAAGGAATGGCCAGAGGCGCTCGCTCTCGCCGGCGATCGCGCCGATCGCCGCGGTGAGCGTTCGGGGGGCATGGTGCCGGTACAGCGCGGCGAGAGTGCTCTCGTCCTCCGGCGTGATGTCGAAGCCGCTCGCTTTCAGCGACTCGATTTCCTCGGGCGACCAGATGCCGTAGTCGGCATCGAGCTCGAGACCCATCGGGCGGCTGGCACCCTGGCCGACGATCAGTTCCCCCGATTCGATGAAGACCGGCATGCGGTCGAGCACGCTCTCCAGGCACTTGGCCCGACGCAGGATCTGCGGTTCGTTCCGCGTGGCCTGCTGGCTCGCGAGCACGATCTTGAGTTTCTCGATGCACAGCGGATAACGATCGACCCGCAGCGCGGCGAGCAGTCGCCGGATTCGTGGGCTCAACGACGGGGCCGTATCGACGGATTCCCGGTGATCGCCGGCGGGATCGCCATCGATGCGCAGGGCTTCGCTGGAAAAGTCGCTCATTCTCGTTCTTCTCCGCCGCGGAAAACGTTGAGACCTCGGGATTCGAACAGCCTGCGGATGCCGTGCAGATGGCTCTCA
>JAJXYU010000378.1 GCA_021780395.1 Pseudomonadota bacterium | reverse complement strand
GCTCGAGCGCGCGACGCGCGGCGTGCTCGCCGAACGCAGCCTCGCGGACTGGATCGCCTCGTCCTGAGCCGGGTCCCGCCCGCGCTCAGTCTCCCGCGATCGTCATCTGCGCGATCAACAGCGACCCGACGCGCACCCCGCCCCGTTCGTCGACGTCGTCGCCGGCGGCGGCGATGTCGGCGAGCATCGTCGACAGCTGGCCTGCGATCGTGATCTCGGCGACCGGGAACTGGATCTGTCCGTTCTCGACCCAGAAGCCGGCGGCGCCGCGCGAATAGTCGCCGGTCACGGTGTTCACGCCCTGGCCCATCAGTTCCGTCACATAGAGCCCCCGACCGAGCGAACCGAGCAGCGACTCGAGACCCCCGGTGACCGTCGGCTCGACGACCAGGTTGTGCGCGCCGCCCGCGTTGCCGGTCGTCACCAGTCCGAGCTTGCGCGCCGAATAGCTCGACAGCAGGTAGCCGGTGAGCATGCCGTCGTCGATCAGCTCGCGTTCCTTCGTGGCCACGCCCTCGTCGTCGAACGGCGCGCTCGCGACCGCCTTGGGGATGTGCGGGCGCTCGGCGATGGAGAAGCCCCGCGGAAACACGCGCCGCCCGACCGCGTCGAGCAGGAACGAGGCGCGACGATATTGGCTCGTACCGCTGATCGCCGCGGCGAAGTGTCCGATCAGCCCTCGGGCGATCTCCGCGGCGAACAACACGGGCGCGCGCTGCGTCGTGAGCTTGCGCGGGCCGAGGCGCGCGATCGTCCGGCGCGCGCTCTCGCGGCCGACGTCGGCGCCGTCCTGCAGGTCGCGCCAGTCCCGGGCGGTCGTGTACCAGTAGTCACGCTGCATCTGCTCGCCCGTGCCGGCAAGGACCGCGCAGCTCAGGCTGTGCAGGGTCGTCGGGTATCCGCCGATGAACCCGTGCGAATTGCCGTAGACGTGCAGCGCGCGGTGGGTCGCGAGTGATGCGCCTTCGGAGTTGTTGATCCTCGGGTCGTAGGCGAGCGCGGCGGCCTCGCAGGCGCGCGCGAGCTCGATCGCTTCTTCGGCCGGGAGGTTCCACGGATACGCGAGATCGAGCTGCGGGACCGACGTCGCCATCAGCGCCGCGTCGGCGAGACCGGCACAGGCGTCCTCGGCGGTGAACCGGGCGATGCTGCAGGCCTTCGCGACCGTCTCATGGACCGCCTCGCGGGTGAAGTTCGCGGTACTCGCCGAGCCCTTCCGGCCCCCGAAGTACACCGTGACGCCGAGGCTGCGATCCCGCTGGTACTCGAGCGTCTCGACCTCGCCGAGACGGACGCCGACTGACAGGCCGGCGTTGTGGCCGACGGCCGCTTCAGCCTGCGAAGCCCCGCGCTTCGCGGCCTCCGCGAGCGCATCCGCGATGATCGTCTCGAGATCCTTCTCACTCATGGGGCCCGGCTCGTGGGCTGCGATCGCCATCGGCTCTCTCCTCGTCGCCCGGCATCCGGGCGCTGCCGTCATTGTACCGGGCCGGGATTGGGTCGGCTGAAGGGATGTCCGGGTGATAGCATGGCGCGCATGACGAGCAGCGAGGAACCGGCGGACGCGACCGACTCCGGCGCCGAACGGCCGAGCAAGAGCGCGCGCAAGCGCGCGGCCGCCTCGCTGCAGGATCTCGGGGTCGATCTTGCCGAGTGGCCGGATGCGGAGCTCGACGCGCTGGGTCTGCCGGATGCGCTGGCCGCGGCGATCCGGGAACTGCGCCGTCTGCGGGCGCACGGCGCACGGCTGCGCCAGCGCCAGTACATCGGCAAGCTGATGCGCCGCATCGACCCGCAACCGGTGATCGCGCGGATCGAAGCGCGCAAGCACGAGCACGACCGGCAGGTCCGCGCATTCCAGCAGCTCGAGCGCTGGCGCGACCGGCTGATCGGCGCGCAAGCCGCCGCGATCGACGACTTTCTCGCGGCCCATCCGGCCGCGGACCGCGCGACGCTCCTGCGCCTGGTCGAGGCGGCCCGCGGCGAACGCGCCGCGGGCCGACCACCGGCGGCGGCGCGCGAACTGTTCGCCCATCTGAGACAGTGGATCCGTTGATCGTTTGGTACACTGGAGCGCTCATGAACGCGCTGATCGGCATCATCATGGGTTCCGCCTCCGATTGGGAGACGATGCAACCCGCGGCGCAGATGCTCACCGAACTCGGGATCGCGCACGAGGTGCGGGTCGTGTCCGCGCACCGGACGCCCGACCTGCTTTTCGACTACGCCGCCACCGCGCGCGACAGAGGCTTGAAGGCGATCATCGCCGGCGCCGGCGGCGCGGCGCATCTGCCGGGCATGACTGCGGCCAAGACCTCGGTGCCGGTGCTCGGCGTCCCGGTGCAGTCGAAGGCGCTGAACGGCCTCGACTCCCTGCTGTCGATCGTGCAGATGCCGGCCGGGATCCCGGTCGCGACCTTCGCGATCGGCGCCGCCGGCGCGAAGAATGCGGCCTTGTTCGCCGCCGCGATCGTCGCGAACGAGGTCCCTGAGGTCCGTGCCGCGCTCGACGCTTTTCGGGCGGCGCAGACCGCGGCCGTGCTGTCGCGGCCCGATCCCCGGGCGCCGTGACCGGATCGATTCCCCGCCGCGTCGGAATCGTCGGCGCCGGCCAGCTCGGGCGCATGCTCGCGCTCGCGGCCGCGCCGCTCGGGCTGCGATGCCTGTTCCTCGACCGCAGCGACGACGCACCCGGGGCGCAGCTCGCGCCGATACTCGTCGGCGAGCTCACCGATCCGGCGTTGCTCGCCGAGCTCGCGAAGCGCTGCGACGTCTTGACGTTCGACTGGGAGAACGTGCCCGCGAGCGCGCTCGCGCCGCTCGCACGCACGATCCCGATCAGGCCCGGCCCCGCCGCGCTCGAAGTATCCCAGGACCGGCTGGCCGAGAAGTCGCTGTTCAAGCGGCTGCGGATCCCGGTGACGCCGCACGCCGCGGTCGATGGCCGCGCGGACCTCGAACGCGCGGCGCGCCGCCTCGGCTTGCCCGGTGTGTTGAAGACGCGCCGTCTCGGCTACGATGGCAAGGGCCAGGCGCTGCTTCGCGAGCCTGCGGACTTCGAGCGGGCGCTCGAAACGCTCGGCAAGCGGGATCTGATCTACGAGAAGCACCAGCGCTTCTCGCTCGAGGTATCGATCGTCGGGGCTCGCGGGATCGGCGGCGAGACCGCCATCTATCCGCTGTCGGCGAACACCCACCGTGACGGGATCCTGCGCTACGGGATCGCACCGTACCGCGACGCGGCGCTCGAGCGCCTCGCGGTGACGCACCTCCGCCGCGTGATGCGCACGCTGAATTACGTCGGCGTACTCGCGATCGAGTTCTTCGTGGTGAACGGACGGTTGCTGGCCAACGAGATGGCGCCTCGGGTGCACAATTCCGGGCATTGGACCATCGACGGCTGCGTGACCAGCCAGTTCGAGAACCATCTGCGCGCGATCTGCGGCCTGCCGCTCGGCAGCACCCGCCCGTTGGGCCACACGGCGATGATCAATTTCCTCGGGTCGATGCCGGACCGGGAGGCGCTGCTGCGGATCGAGGGCCTCGCATACCATGACTACGGCAAGGATCCGCGTCCGGGACGCAAGCTCGGTCACTGCACGATCGTCGGCGCGCGCGCGAAGGATCGCGATGCCGCGATGCAAAATGCCCTAAAATCGATTCGCTGGACGTAAGCGGAACGGCCGATGCCGTTCGAAACGGACCTGAGGCGGTTGGCGCGATGTATCTAGAACTCTTCCGGCTTCGTGAACTCCCGTTCCGGCTGAGCCCGGACCCTCAGTTCCTCTACCTGAGCAAGCAGCACGCCCGGGCGAAGGCGTACATGGAGTCGACGATCTGGTTCACCGACGGTTTCGTCGTGATCACCGGCGAGATCGGTGCGGGCAAGACCACGTTGATCGAAACCTTCCTGCGCGAGCTGCAACCGGACACGGTCGTCGCGCAGATCAACCAGACCCAGCTCTCGCCGACCGCGTTCCTGCAATCGGTACTGGTGCAGTTCGGCTTCTCCCCGTTCAGCATGAAGAAGGCCGAGGTGCTCGCGACGCTGAACGACTTCCTGATCGAGCAGCACGCCGCGGGCCGCCGGGTGCTGTTGATCGTCGACGAAGCGCAGAACCTGAACAACAAGGTGCTCGAGGAAGTCCGGATGCTGTCCGGCATCGAGACGACCAAGGACAAGGCGCTGCGCATCATCCTCGCCGGACAACCGGAGCTCAACGACAAGTTGAATGCGCGGGAGTTCGTGCAGCTCGCGCAGCGCGTGCGGCTGCGGTTCCATCTGACGGCGCTGACCCCGGAGGAGACCGGCGCGTACATCGACCACCGGCTCGAGGT
>JAJXYU010000355.1 GCA_021780395.1 Pseudomonadota bacterium | reverse complement strand
AGTTTCGCGATACGCAGCCGCGCGCCGACCGGTGGAGCCGGCGCAGCGACAAGGTCGCGCTGCAACTCGGCTTGCCTCGAAGCTTCGACGAGCTTGCGAAGCGTCTGGGCTCGAAGCTGCGCTCACAGGTCAAACGGGCGGAGCGCGAAGGCTTGGGGCGCCGCATCGGGTCCGTCGAACTGCTCGACGACTTCTACGCGGTATTCGCCGAGAACATGCGCGACCTCGGCACGCCGGTCTACCCGAAGCGGTTTTTCGAGGCCATCCTGCGGCGATTCGAATCGCATTGCCGACTGATCGTGATCGATTGGCAGGGACGGCCCGCGGCGGCCGGATTCCTGACGTTCTGGCGGGATCGTACCGAGATCCCCTGGGCCTCGTGCCGGGCGGAGGCGAAGCCGATCGGCGTCAACATGAAGCTGTACTGGGAGGTCCTTGCGGTCGCGATCGAGCGCGGCTGCTCGGTGTTCGACTTCGGGCGTTCGACGGTCGATAGCGGCACCGATCGATTCAAGCGGCAATGGGGAGCGCAACCGGCACCGCTGTACTGGTACCGCTGGGAGCGGACCCCTGCGGGGTCGGAGGCCGCGGCGGGCGACGGCAAAGGAAGGGCGATGCAGTGGGCGACCGCGATCTGGCAGCGACTCCCGCTCCAGGTCGCCAACACCTTGGGGCCACTGATCAGCGGCGCACTGCCGTGGTGAGCGCGCTCAAGTCGCTGGCGAAGGGCGCGGCGGTCCAGGTTGCCGCCCGCGCGGCGCCCGTGGTCCTGCGGCGCCGCCGGCCGGGATCGCTCGTGATCCTGATGTACCACCGGGTTCTGCCGGTGAACTCTCCCGCTCGTCGCGCCGAACAGCCCGGGATGTACGTCTCTCCCGAGACGTTCGACCTGCATCTGACCGAGATTCGACGTGAGTTCGAACTCGTGGACCTTGCCGCCTGGCTCAGCCGCTCACGCCGTGGCGAATCGCTGCCGCGACTCGCCTGCGCGATCACGTTCGACGACGGGTGGCGGGACAATTTCGATTTCGGCCTGCCGTTGCTGGTCAAGCACGGCGCGCCGGCGACCGTCTTTCTGGTGTCGGGCTACATCGGTACGGCCTATCGGTTCTGGCCGAACCGGTTGATGGGCCTGCTGCGAACCGCGTTCGAGCATCCCGATGCCGTGAGCTTCGCGGATCCTTTGCGCCCGATCGCCGATCGCGTGCTCGCCGGCGCGAGATCGCGGGGCAAGCTTCGAGGCGAGGACGTCGATCGGGCGGTCCAGCAAGCCAAGGCATTCGACGAACTCACGATCCGGCGCTGCGTCGACGCGGCGATCGCGCCCGCCGACGAGGCGACGAGCCGCCGGGACCTCCTCGACCGCGACGAGATCGCGGCGCTGGCGGCGAGCGGCCTGGTGCGTTTCGGCTCGCACACCGCGACGCATTTCCGGCTTGGCGGTGAGCCCTCGCGGGCGGATCTCGACCGGGAGGTCGTCGACTCGCGGCGGACGCTCCAGGCGCTCACCGGCCAGGACATCGACTTGTTCTGTTATCCGAACGGGGACACGTCCGCTGTCGCCGTGGATTGCGTCCGCGGGACCTACTCGGGCGCGGTCACGACGCGCGATGGCTGGGTAGCGAGACGTCCGGATCCGCATCTGCTCAACCGGGTCGGGGTTCACGACGACGGGTCGTCCACCCGAGAGGGATTCCTCGCGCGCCTGATCGGTTGGCTGTGAGCGAATCGACATCGGCGGCGCCCGGGAGTCCGGGCTAACGACGTGAGCGACGCGCGGCGTCCGACAAGACCTGTTCGTAGCGAGCGAGCATGGAGCCCAGGGAATATTCCTGCTGCACCCGATCGAGTGCAGACGCGGTGAGCCGGTTCGCGAGCGCGGTTGAGGTCAGGATGCTTTCGACCGCTCGAGCGAGCGCCGCCGGATCGTTCGTCGGTACCAGGAGACCGGTGTCTCCGGCGAGAATCTCGTCCGGGCCGCCGCTTCGGGTGGCGACCACCGGAATGCCACAGGCCATCGCCTCGATGCACGCGATCGAGAAGCCTTCGGTGTGCGAGCTCAGCACGTACACATCGAGGTTGTTCAATATCCGGGCCACGTCGCTCCTCAATCCCAGGAACGTCACGTGGCGCTGCAACCCCAGATCATCTCGAAGTCGCAAGAGTTCCCGGCCGAGCGCATTGGCCTCGTCGCCGGCGATCACGAGGCGTGCCCGGGGCACTCGGTCGACCAGGACTCGCGCGGCGCGCAACAAGACATCGTACGCCTTCGGCGCGCGGATGTTGCCGATCGCGCCGATCAGCACCGCGTCGCCTGGAAGCCCGAGCTCCGCTCGCAGGCTGCGATCGGGTAGCCGCCGGAATGCCGTGGTGTCGACGCCATTGGGGATCGTCACGCACTGCGAAGGCGCGAGCGCGAGCCGCCGTGCGAGCTCCTCTTTCAGCCGGTCCGATACGAAGATCACCCGGCGCGAGCCGCGGCGCACGATAGCCGCCTTCCAGGATGCGAATCGGTCCGCGCTCGATACGTCGGTTTGACCATGCAGCACCGTGACGATCGGAATCGAGAGCAGGCGCCCGAGGATGCTCGCATACACCGCAGAGCCGTACAGGTGGGCGGCGATCACGTCCACTCGGTGGCGACGGGCGATCCGAGCGAGCTGCCACAGGTATCGTCGATTGAAGGAGCCCTTGGCCGGAGCGACCTCGGGACCCATTCCGCGCGCGTCGAGCTGGCGGGATAACCAGCCCTCGTGACCGACGACCGGTGTCGAGCGGAATCGATCCGGGTCGAGGCCCGTCGCGGTTTGCAGAAAGACTGTCTCCGCGCCCCCCGGACCGCCCGTGTCGATGACGTGCATCACGGAAATCATGCCATTTACGCCGGGGTTCCGCCGATTCGCGCAGGTTGCGACGCATGATAACAAGCCAGCCGAAGCCTCGGTGCGCCGGCAGTCGCAGAACACCGACGCGAGGGCGGCTCAGGCGGCATCTGATATTGTAATCCGGCCATCAGCCCGTGCGAGCCGTCACATAAGCTCAGCGTTCATTGGACGGGCGGGCCGCTTGGCGCTAGGTTTGATATCGTTGTCTGATGCACTTGGCGGCGTACCCGAACGGGTGCGACGGACAAGAAGTGGTGGAATCCACGGACGCAACGACGATGCCGGTGGGCGGCAGTCGATCTGATCGGAGAGCCAGAGTCATGAGTACGCATTTTCGGAGATGTCTTATCAGGCTGTCGCTGACCTCGATGCTGATCGCATCGGGCGCCGCCAACGCGGCGACGGCGATTCCTGCAGCCGCTGCATCGGACGGTCCCGTCGTTCTGCTCTCCGAGCTCAAATTCAACTCGACGAATCTCAGCGCGCCGGGGTGGTTGTTCGGCGCACAACGAGGTGGGGAGATCAGCGTTCAGCCGACGACATCTCCGACGTCCAACTCGAGCACCGTGTACGCGCTGGAAGGCTCTTACCCGGCGCCGGGCGCTGGGGGGCAATTCATCTGGGCCGATTACAAATTGCCGACCGCGAATACCGAAGATATCTATATCGAGTTTTGGGCCAAAATGCCGGGAGTGAAGGAAGGATTTAAGTTTTTAAAGATATTCGGGCAGCGTTTAACGTCAACGAATTACGCTGATACAACAATTGCGACGAATTATAACGGCGGGGATTACGGATCGATATATCAAGTGTCGTTTGGTGATTGAAGGCGTTTGATTAATGATACGCAAAATGTTTTCAATATTAGCGGTACAAAATTAAATTACATAGGTGCTTCGTGGGGCACAGCCACTGTTCAAACACCGCAGATGTCCGCTTTTTCTTCCGCCGACTGGGGAACCGGGTGGCATCATTTTCGTATTCATATCAAATTCAACAGCGGCACCACGACACTGAACGAGGTCCCGGATGGTGAAATATATATTGAAATAGACGGCAAGATTTACGTCAATGCGACAGGATTGTTCAACCGAAACCCCGCTAATGGACCAATCGATCACATCGAGTTTTTCGGTTGGGCGCAAAACGAGACGCAACCGTTTCAAGTCTGGTACGACGACATTCGTATCTCGACGGGAGGTTTCACGTCGGAGCCGTCGCCGATGCCGCCCACTGGGTTGGCGGTGCACTGAAGGCGATAGTTTCCAATGGATATCGCTCGCAAGCTCTAAAAGGCTCTCAGCCACTGCACAACTTCACGGACACCCGGGCCGGGATCGGAAAGTCGGAAGATCTCCTGGCGGCATAAAGGGTCAAGAAAGGTGCGGAGAAATGTAACTGCCGGGGGGGAATACGCGCCGGCGTTCCGCGGGCGCTGCTTCAACTCAATGATCAA
>JAJXYU010000088.1 GCA_021780395.1 Pseudomonadota bacterium | reverse complement strand
TAGTCGTAGAACACGACGTCGCCGTGCGCGGTCACGCCGAAATTCTTCGGCATCAGATCGCCGGGGAAGACGTTGCTCGCCGCCAGATCACGCAGCGCCTGTCCGTAGTCGATCACCGCGGCCTCGGCCGCGGCCGGGTCGGCCTCGCGCAGGAACAGGTTCAACGGCCGCAGGCGCCGTTCGACGTAACAGTGCTCGATCGTGAGGTCCTCGCCGTCGATGCGGCAGGTGCGGGCCGCGTCGTTCAGCAACTCCTCGGCGAGCGCCGGCATGAAGCGCTCGCGCGGCAGCCGCAGCCGCTTGAACTCCTGCGCATCGACGAGGCGTCCGGCGCGGTCGTGCTGGAACACGAACCGGTAGCGATCGACGACTTCCTCGCGCGTGGTGCGCTTCGGCGCGCCGAAGCGGTCGCGGATCACCTTGAACACCAGGTCGTGCGAGGGCAGGGTGAACACGATCATCACCAGTCCCTTCTCGCCGGGCGCGTGCACGAAGCTGTCGATCGAGCCGTCCAGGTGCTTGCGCAACGCGAAGTAGCGTTCCGTCTTGCCCTGCTTCGCCCGACCCAGCACCGTGTACAGCTCGTCGATCGGCTTGCGCGGCATCAGGGTGCGCAGCAGCGTGATCGCCGCGCCGACCGCCGGCAGGTCGACGTGGAAATAGGAGCGCTCGAAGCCGAACAGCGAGCCCACCTCGATCCGCGAGACCATCGCGCCGACCAGGCGCACGCCGCTCTCGCCGTTCGAGAACTCGATCACCAGCGGTGTGACCGCGGTCTCGTCGACCACGCGCGCGACCAGGAACGCCGAGTGGCCGCGATGGAACAGCGGCTCCACGCACTCGATCGATTCCGGCGACGCGGAGGATCGGTAGGCGTCGAAGTAACGGCCAATGTCGGCGCTGACCCGGTGCACCGCGGTCTCGAGGTCATGAAGCTGCGCGGCGAACGGCAGGTCCGCGAACAGCTCGCGGACCGCGGCGGGCAGGGCGCCGCTGACCCGGTAGAGCCGCAACGGCACGCCGCCCGCGGTGCGTCCGCTGTTCGCGCAGAACTCGAGGTCGGGATCGACGCCGACCGTGCCGAACAGGTCACGGCTGACCGAGTTGAAGAACGTCCGATAGAAGTCCGGGTCGGGCCGGTCGTCGACGAGACGCGCGTAGATCCGCTTGATCTCGGGCCACGGTCGGCGGTCGACGCGCAGCGCCGCGAGATCGTCGGCGAGCGCGGCGAGACAGCCGCCGACGCAGCGCTCGTAGAGTTCGATGCGCGCGACCGAATCGCGTTCGGCCGCGCGCCAGTCCCGCGCCGCGAAGTGCGAGGCGGCACGCCGGGTGATCCGGCCGAATTCCTCGTTGTACGCCCTGAAGTGCTCCGCGATCACCGCGGCGATCGCGGTCGCGGCCCGATCCGATCCGTCCGCCGGCGTGCGCGACTGGTCCACCGGGCAGCGTCCTCGGTGGTCGCGGTCCTTCAGCCGGAGGCCCGCTGGCGCACGCCGGCGTCGCCGCCGTGGCCGGTGAACTGCTCGGTCTCGGTGCTGCCGGCGAGCGCCACCGTGGAGCTCTGACCCGCGGTGACCGCGGTCTGCACCGCGTCGAAGTAACCGGTGCCGACGAACGCCTGGTGCTTCACCGCGCGATACCCCGCCGCCTCCGCCGCGAACTCGCGCTGTTGCAACCGCGAGTAGCCGAGCATGCCGTCGTCGCGATACGCGGAGGCCAGCTCGAACATCGCCATGTTGAGCGCGTGCCACCCGGCGAGCGTGATGAACTGGAACCGGTAGCCCATCGCCGCGAGCTCCTCGCGCCAGCGCTTCATCGAGTCCGCATCGAGGTTGGCCTGCCAGTTGAAGCTCGGCGAGCAGTTGTACGCGAGGAGCTTGTCCGGAAACTCGCGTCGGATCGCCTCGGCGAATCGCCTCGCCTGCGCGAGATCCGGACGCGAGGTCTCGCACCACACGAGGTCGGCATACGGCGCGTACGCGAGGCCGCGGGCGATCGCCTGATCGATGCCGGGTTTCACGTAGAAGAAACCCTCGCTCGAGCGCTCCCCGGTCAGGAATCCCCGGTCGCGTGGGTCGTGGTCGGAGAGCAGCAGGTTCGCCGCATCCGCGTCGGTCCGCGCGATCAGCACCGTCGGGACCCCGGCGACGTCGCTCGCGAGGCGCGCGGCCAGCAGCTTGTTGATCGCTTCCTCGGTCGACACCAGCACCTTGCCGCCGAGGTGTCCGCATTTCTTCGCCGACGAGAGTTGATCCTCGAAATGGACCCCGGCGGCACCCGCGCGGATCATCGCCTTCATCAGCTCGAACGCGTTCAGGTTGCCGCCGAAGCCCGCCTCGGCGTCCGCGACGATCGGCACCAGCCAGTCGACCGTCCCCTTGCCCGAGAGGGTCTGGATCTGGTCGGTTCGCAGCAGCGCGTTGTTCAGCCGCTCGACCATCCGTGGGACCGAGTCCACCGGATAGAGGCTCTGATCGGGGTACATCTCGCCGGCGGTGTTCGCATCGCCGGCGACCTGCCAGCCGGAGCAGTAGATCGCCCGCAGGCCGGCCTGCACCGCCTGAACGGCCTGGTTGCCGCTCATGCAGCCGAGCGCGCCGATCACCGGCAGCTCATGGAGCTGGCGCCAGAATTTCTCGGCGCCGAGCCGCGCGAGGCTGTGTTCGATCCGCACCGAACCCCTGAGCTTCACGACCTCGTCGGACGAGTACGGGCGGCGCACGCCGCGCCAGCGGGGGTCGTCGCGCCATTCGGCCGTCAGTGCCTGCGCAGCGCTCGCGAGATCGATCATGGGACGGTCCTCGGTTGGATGGATTCGGGGCGGAGAACAGCGTAGATTATTCACTAAGAGAAATTTGACTATTGAAATTTGACATTGTGAAATTAACACGAGTGTCAGGATGTCCGGACTGATCCGCCAGGGCCATCTCCTCGGCGCGAAACTGCGCGCGCTGCGCAAGCGGAACGGCCTCACCCTCGACGAGCTCTCGGCCCGCTGCGTGCAGATCGACGCGGCGGCGGCCCCGTCGGTGTCCTACCTCAGCATGGTCGAGACCGGCAAGCGGATGCCGTCGGCGGACATGCTGGAGATGCTCGCGGGCATCTTCAGCAAGGAGCCGCGCTGGTTCCTCGACGAGAACACCCAGATCGAGGCGCTCCCGCCGCGGCGCGAGCGTGGCGGGCTCGCGGCGATGCCGCTCGAGCCCGCGTTCCTGTTCTCGCACGAGCTGCTGCAGAACGCGCTCCCCGAGCTGCTCTCGCAGACCGGAACGACCGGACGGCAGTTCGCGCAACTGCTGATCCGCGTGTGGCAGGAGACGCACCACAACGACTTTCCGGACATCGAGCGCGCCGCGGAGGCCGCGGGTCAGCGACGCATGCCGCTGTCGGCGGAGCAGGTCGCCGAGATCTTCAGGCACCACGGGCTGAAGCTGCGCTGGTTCGACGCGACGGCGGGCCACGGCCGCGATGCGTTGGTGCGCGCGCGCTTCGAGGCGCCCGACACCGTGTTCGTGAACTCCCGGCTGCGCAATCAGCCGGCGCGGCTGAAGTACGATCTCGCGTTCTTCGTCGGCCACAAGATCCTGCACAACGGCGACGGCCTGATCTCCCCGCACAGCGCGACCCCGGCCGGCGACCGCGACGTCCCCGGGAGCGTCGCCGGCATGGGCGCGCAGGACGTGCTGCACGCGTGGCGGGACTTCGAGTGCAGTTTCTTCGCGGGCGCACTGCTGTGCCCGCGGCTGCCGTTCCGGCGCTTCCTGATCCGCGAGGCGCACAGCGTCGCGGCGGCGAAGAAGCTCGACGTGACCGCGGCGCTGGTGATGCGGCGGATGACCGCGGTGTCGCCGTACCGGCACTGGCACTTCTTCGACGCCTATCCGCCCGGGTACCTGCGCGCGGTCTACCGCGCGAATGGGATTCCCCTGCCCTGGGGCAACATGAGCAAGGTCTCGGACCCCTGTCCGCGCTGGGCCGTGTTCCGGCTGCTGCGCGGGACGCCGGCCGCAACGGGCGCGAGCGCGCCGACCTCGCAGATCTCGGTGATGAACGACGGCGTCCGCGACCGGCTCTACTGCTGCCATTCGCTGGTCACCCGCGACGCGAACCGGGTGCCACACGTGCTGTCGGTCGGGGTCGACCTGCAACCCGCGCTCGCGGCGCAGGGCTTCGACGCGGACGGCGTCGTCGCCGAGGTCGCCGAGTCCTGCCGCGCGGGCGGCGGCGACGGACCGATCCCGGCGCGCGCCGCGGCGAGCATCCACGCGGTCTCGCAGGTGCTCAACATCGCGTGGATCGCGGCGGCGGCCGGCGCCCCGGCCTCGGTGATCTGCCCGCGCAGCGGC
>JAJXYU010000048.1 GCA_021780395.1 Pseudomonadota bacterium | reverse complement strand
GCGCGATCACTCCAGCAACGGAGGACGCAGCCGCCGCGGGTATCGACCCACCCACGCACGCCGGCCCGGCGCGCCGGACGGCGGGCACCGAGCGGCGGCCGCGGGCAGATCCTCGGCGCCGTGCGCCTCGCGCGCCGGCGTCCGACTACCGGGTGTTCACCCGCGCACACGACGAGATCCTGCTTCCGGAGCGTGACGCCGACCCGGTCGAACTCGATCGGCTCGGCGCCGCATTGCGGGCCCGCGCGCGTCCGTTCGAGGCCGAACTCGCGCGGCTTGCGCATCGCCTCGAGCGCCGAGTGCTCGCGCCGCAACGCCGGCACTGGCGCTTCGACCAGGACGACGGCGTGCTCGACACGCAACGCCTCTCCCGCGTGATCGCCGACCCGTCCGGCCGAACGGTCTACAAGGTGGCGGTCGACGCCGACTTCAAGGACACGATCGTGACGCTGCTGGTCGACAACTCCGGATCCCTGCGCGGCACGTCGATCGTGATCGCCGCCCTGTGCACGGACTTCCTCGCCCGCGCGCTCGAGCGCTGCGGCGTGAAGGTCGAGATCCTCGGTTTCACCACCCGGGAGTGGAACGGCGGCCGGTCGCGCGAGGCGTGGTTGCGCGCCGGCAGCCCGCGACGGCCGGGGCGCTTGAGCGACCTGCGTCACGTGATCTACAAGCCGGCGGACGCGCCGGCGCGCCGCGCACGCCGCAACCTTGGGTGGATGCTGCACCCCGGCCTGCTGAAGGAGAACGTCGACGGCGAGGCGCTGTGCTGGGCGCACGAGCGGCTGCTCGCGCGACCGGAGCGGCGCCGGATCCTGCTGGTGATCAGCGACGGCATTCCGCTCGACGAGTCGACCCTGTCGGAGAACGGTTCCGGTTTCCTCGAACGACACCTGCGCGAGGTGATCGCCTGGATCGAGCACTCGTCGCCGGTCGAACTGATCGCGATCGGCGTCGGCCACGACGTCGGGCACTTCTACGCGCAGGCGACGACGGTACAGCGGATCGAAGCGCTCGGGACCGTGCTGTTCGACCGGGTCGCGGCGCTGTTCACCGCGCATCCGGGCCGCCGCTGATCGGGTCCGGGGGATCCGGCCACTCGGGAGCAAGGAGCCGGCGCTTGCCGTCGGCAGCGCGTTGCGTGCCGGCGCTCGCGAGTTCCAGCCGATCCCACAGCTCGCAGGTGACCTCCCGATGTCGTTGGTCGAGCGCCTCGCAATAATTCGTGTAACGGCACAGCCGCACCTCGGCACCGCGGCCGGCGCGCACCTTGCGAAACCAGTCGGGATCGGCGAGCGCCTGACGCGCAAAGCCCACCAGATCCGCCTCGCCGCGCGCCAATACCTGCTCGGCCTGCTCGAAATTGTGAATCCCACCGGCGACGACGACCGGCGTCGCGCAGCCGGCTGCGCGAATCGCTGCGCGAATCCGCGCGCTCGCACCGCGATTGCGGCCGAACGGCCCGTGGGCGTCCGAATAATAGGACGGCATGCACTCGTATCCGCTCGGACCGGTGTACGGATACGCCGCCTCGCCGACTTTCGGCACGGCCGCGTCGTCGAACTTGCCGCCGCGGGACAGCGAAATGAAATCCATGCCGGCGCGCGCGAACTCGGTCGCGAACCCGGCGGCGTCGTCGACCGAGTGGCCCGACGCGATGCACTCCTCGGCGAGCATCCGGCATCCGACCGCGAACTGCGCACCGACCGCGCGGCGCACCGCGCGGTAGACCTCGAGCGGCAACCGAAGCCGGCCCGCGCGGCTCCCCCCGTAGCCGTCCGCGCGCGTGTTGGTCGCCGACAGGAACGAGGCCATCGTATACGCGTGCGCGAAATGCAGTTCGACGCCGTCGAAGCCGGCCGCCCGGGCGCGAACCGCCGCGTCCGCGAACGCACCGGGCAAAGTCTGCGGCAGATCGCGGACGTGGGGCAGGTGCACGTCGGTCACGCGCTCCCGGTAGCCGAACGTGAGCGCCTCGTGCTCCCGGGGCGTGAGCACGAGGCGCAGCGCCTCTTCATCGAGCGCCGCGAGCCGCGCGCGCACGCTCGCGTCGTCGGCGTCCGCCGCATTCAGTCGCTCGCGATGGTGCGCGGTGATCTCGAGGTGATGCGCCAGATATCGAGCCCGCTCGGGTCGACGTCGGATCGCGAGAAAATCGATCAGTTGGATCAGCACGCGCGTCTCGCCGTCGCTCGCGGCGCGCACCGCGCGAACGATCTCGGCGAGTCCCGGGACGAACCGATCATCGCCGATGCGCAGCAGCGGACCGCTCGGCACGTCGCGGACGCCGGTCGCCTCGACCACGATCGCGGCGGGACGGCCGGCGGCGAAGCGCCGGTACCAGTCGATCACGTTCGCGCTGGCGAACCCCTCCGCAGTCGCGCGCCACGGCACCATCGCCGGCACCCAGGTGCGGCCCGCGAGGCGCAGCGGACCGGCCGCGAACGGTTGGAACAGCCGGGACGCCGCCGCCTCGGCCGCGGTCGGCCAACGCCCCGGCGCCGCGTCGTGACGGATCCTTGGCGCCGGGCGCCAGAGCGTCAAATGGCGGCTCCGGCGATCACGCTGGATCGTCCGGGATCACCGCGGTCGCTTCGATCTCCACCTTCGCGCGCGGCTCGACCAGCGCGACGACCTGCACGAGCGACATCGTCGGATAATGCCGGCCGATCACCTCGCGATACGCCGCCCCGACCGCGGCGAGCTCGGCGAGGTACTCCTCCCGGTGGGTCACGTACCAGGTGAGCCGGACCAGGTGCCGCGGCGTCGCGCCCGCCTCCGCGAGCACCGCGACCACGTTCGCGAGCGCCTGTCGCACCTGGTCGGCGAAGCGATCGCTCGCGAACCGGCCGCCGGCATCCCACCCGACCTGGCCGGCGACGAACACCAGTCGCCCGCGCGCGGCGATGCCGTTCGCATAACCGCGCGGGGAAGGCCAGCCTGCGGGCTGCAGCGTCTGATGGGTCATTGCATCCTCGCTCGGTCCGGGTCCCAAGGGATCATTGGAGCAGCTCGCGCGCGATGATCAATTTCTGCACTTCGCTCGCGCCTTCGTAGATCCGCAGCGCGCGGATCTCCCGATACAAGCGTTCGACGACCTCGCCGCCGCGCACGCCGAGGCCGCCGTGGAGCTGCAGCGCGCGATCGACGATCCGCTGCGCCTCCTCGGTCGCGACCAGCTTCGCGATCGCCGCCGCGCGCGTGACCGGTGCGCCGCGGTCGCGCAGCCAGGCCGCGCGGTAGGTGAGCAACCGCCCCGCGTCGAGCGCGGCCGCCATCTCGGCGAGCGCCGCCTGGGTCAACTGGAAGTCGCCGAGGAGCCGGCCGAACATCGGCCGCGTCCGCGCGCGCGCGATCCCTTCGTCGAGCGCCCGCTGCGCGAATCCGACCGCGGCGGCCGCGACCGACGTGCGGAACACGTCGAGCGTGCGCATCGCGATCTTGAACCCCTCGCCCTCCGCGCCGATGCGCCGCGTCGCCGGGATCCGGCACGCTTCGAACCGCAATTCGGCGAGCGGGTGCGGCGCGATCACGTCGATCCGCCGCGCGACCCGGAAACCCGGATCCGTCGGTTCGACCACGAACGCGCTGATGCCTTGGGCCGCGGTCGTGCCGTCGGCACGGCGCTCGCCGGGCGCGGTACGCGCGAACACACAGTAGAAGTCCGCGATGCCGCCGTTCGAGATCCAGGTCTTGGTTCCGTCGAGGACGTACTCGTCGCCGACCCGCCGCGCCGCACAGCCCATCGCCGCGACGTCCGATCCCGCGTCGGGCTCCGACAGCGCGAACGCGGCGAGCGCCTCGCCGGCCGCGACGCGCGGCAGATAGCGCGCGCGCAGGGACGCATCCGCCGCGAGCGACAGCGCACCGCTCCCGAGGCCTTGCATCGCGAACGCGAAGTCCGCGAGCCCGTCGGCCGACGCGAGCGTCTCCCGGACCAGACAGATCGCGCGGGCGTCCCAGTCCGCGAGCGCGCCTCCATCGGCGGCGCGCACGCAATACCGGGTCAACCCGGCCCGGCCGAGCGCCCGCACCAGTTCCCGGCAACGCTGATCGACCGACGCGCGGTCCTCCGCGTGCGCCGGTCCCGCGAGCGCGTCCGCGGCGAACGCGCGTGCACGCACGGCGAGCTCGCGATGCTCCGGTCCGAAGAACGGCCAATCGAGCGGATCCTCGCCGGCCGCCATCAGTCGCCCTCGAAGATCGGCGTGCGCTTCGCGGCGAACGCTTCGTACGCGCGCCGGAAGTCCTCGGTCTGCATGCAGATCGCCTGTGCCTGCGCCTCCGCCTCGAGCGCCTGATCGACGCTCATGTTCCATTCCTGGTGCAGCATCGTCTTGGTCATCGCATGCGC
>JAJXYU010000176.1 GCA_021780395.1 Pseudomonadota bacterium | reverse complement strand
CGCGGCGACCGGATCGTTCGCGGACAGCGCGACCGCGGTCAGCGCCCGCTTGATCGCCGCATCCTGCAGGATCGCCTCGACGCCGTACGCGCCGAGCAGACCGTCACCGAGCTCGAACACGATCGCGTCCGGAGCGCCCGCGGCCATCTCGGTCAGCATCGTGCGGGTCAGCGCCGGTCCGTTCTTCTCGGTCGTCGTGACGACACCCAGATCCGTGAAGATCATCGTGCGCCGGGCGCCCGCATCCTCGAACGCGAGGATGTCCCGGCGCAGCGACACGCCGGTCGCCTTGAACGCGTCCACGACCAGGCCCCGATGCCGCATCCGCGCGATGATCGCGGCCGCGGCCGCGGTCTTGCCGGCCTCCATGCAGGTGCCGGCGAGCGCGACCACCGGAACCCCGCGCGCATCGAGCGGCGCGGCCGGATCGAGGCGTTGGTAGCCGGCCTTCGCCGGGATTCCGATCCGCTCGCCGAGATACGGGAACGTCAACACGGCGCCGAGCACCCGGCAGTCGAAGGGTTTGCCCTTGTCTGGCGTCGCCGAGTCGCAGAGACCGAGCACGCCGCCGATGTTGAGCATCTGGATCACGTCCCCGGGTACGAGGCTCGGCGGGATGTGACCGGAATAGCCGAACAGCGCGCGGCGGTGGCCGAGCGCCCCGACGACGACGTCGCCGCGCGACACCTTCGCCATCCGACCGCTCGTCAGCTCGAGCGTGTTGTAGGTCGACTTGTCGTTCAGGACCTCGACGACGACGAGATTGCCTTCCTCGCAGACGATGTCGGGGGAGATCCGGACTTCGTGCGACAAACCGCAGGCCTGCGTGACCGACGCGAGCTTGTCGACGAGCACCGTGCGCATGCCGCTCATCGCGCGGCGCTCCCGGCCCGCTGGTAGAAGATGCCGGGCAGCGCGAGGATCTTCGAATGGCCGAGCGCGTCGGCCGGCGTCCATTCGCCCGCCGACTCGCCGTAGACGCCCTTCGAGGCCGCCATCAGCGAGAAATCGGACACGACGCCCTCGACGAACACCGAGCCGGGCCGCAACAACACGGTGACCTCCCCGGTCACGCGCGCCTGCGAGGACGTGAGGAGCGATTCGATGTCGCGGCAAGCGGGGTCGAGGTGCTGGCCCTCGTGGACCATGTCGCCGTAGGGCTGCGCGAGCATTTCCTTGATGCGCGCCTGCTTCGCGGTCAGCACGAGCTTTTCGAGCTCGCGATGCGCGGTCAGCAGAACCTCCGCCGCCGGCGCCTCGAACGCCACCCGGCCCTTGGTCCCGATCACGGTGTCCCCGAGATGGATTCCGCGGCCGATCCCGTACGGACCCGCGAGCGTCTCGAGGCGTTCGATCACCGCGACCGGCGTCAGCCGCTCGCGGTCCAGCGACACCGGCACGCCGCGCTCGAAGCCGATCACGTGACGGGTCGCCGCGCGCGGGCTCGTGAACGCGTCCTTCGACAGAACCCACGCCGACTCGGGAATCGAGCCCGCCGAGGTCAGGGTCTCCTTGCCGCCGATCGTCACGCCCCACAGGCCTCGATTCACCGAATACGCAGCGCCGAAGGGCGGAATCGGCAGCCGCCGCTTCTCCAGATACTCGAGCTGCTCGGGTCGCTTGAACGCGCGGTCTCGGACTGGCGCGATGATCTCCAGGTCCGGCGCGAGCGTGCGCAGCGCAACCTCGAAGCGCACCTGATCGTTGCCCGCGGCCGTGCACCCGTGCGCGACCATCCGCGTGTTCATCGCGACCGCGAGTTGCGCGATCGTCTGCGCCTGCAGCACGCGCTCGGCGCCGACGCACAGCGGATACAGCTGTCCGCGCCGGACGTTGCCCATGACCAGGTACTTCAGCACCTGTTCGAAGTAGTCGGTGCGCGCGTCGATCAGTCGATGGTCGACCGCGCCGAGCGCCGCGGCGCGATCCGCGAGCCGGCGTGCCGCCTCGGCGTCGATCCCGCCGGTGTCCACGGTGACCGTGATCACCGGGCGACCGTAGGTCTCGGTGAGCCAGGGCACGAGGAACGAGGTGTCGAGCCCGCCGGAGAAAGCGAGAAGGATGGGCTCGGTGCCCGTCGAGGAATTCGTTGTCATGGGTTTCTCTACCGACCGAGGGCCGCGAGCAGTCGTTCACCGAGTCGACGCTGCTCGCGCGCGCCGCGGGTGGCGATGAATATCGTGTCGTCACCGGACAGGGTGCCGACCACCTCCGGCCAGGCAGCCGCGTCGATCGCCACCGCGACGCTCTGGGCCGTGCCGATCTTCGTCTTCAGCACCGTGAGGTTTGCGCCCGCGGTGACCCGGGAGGTCACGAACGGGCGCAGCGCCGAGAAGTCGCCGATCGAGCGGGCCGCCTCGTCGGTGAGCACGTAGCGGCGGCCGAGCTTCGCGACGCCGAGCTCGCGCAGGTCCCGGCTCACGCTCGACTGGGTCGCGCGATGCCCGCGCTTGCGCAGCACCTCGACGAGCTCGGCCTGACGCTCGATCGTGCGTTCGCGCAGGATCTTCGCGAGCAGACTGCGCCGCGCCGACGCGTCGGTCGAATCGGTCAAGCTGCGGAGCATGGCGTCGGGGGGTGCATAAATTCGCAGCCATGCTGCATAAAAATGCATGCGCTGTCAAACACCCGCGTTTCGCCGGGAACGGCGTCTCGCCCGGAACGGCGCGCGGTGCGCGGCGGTCGACGATCGGCGCGGCGCCGGCGAGCGCGCGGCCTCAAGCGGGTAGCGGGTGGGAGAGCGCGGTGAGCAGCAGCATCCGCAACAGCAGCAGCGCGAGCAGCACGAGGGCCTGGCCGAGGACCCAGACCCCGAACGTACGGCCGATCGGCAGGCGCTCGGCCTCGCTCAAGCCCATCACCTGCAGCAGCAGGCTCCAGCCGACCAGGATTCCGTGGACGATGATCTGCAGCCGCAGCAACAGCAGGACGAACGGTTCGAGACCGGCGCGGGGGCTCGCGAAGAACACCGCGCGGCCGGCGAGCGCGGCGGTCAACAGCCACAACAGCAGCGACGCGAGCATCGGCGCTCCGCTGTACGCGAGCACGTGAATGAGCTGGGCCCGGGAGGCTGTGCCGCCGAGGCGCCGGCCGAGCCGCAGGTACACCGCGGCCATCAAGTACATGCCGACGATGCCGGCGAGCGGTCCGACGACCAGCGCGCGCCCGAGAATCGTGCCGACGCCTGCGGTCGCGCCGACCGATTGCACGCGGCTCAGCACGAGCCAGTTGAGGATGCCTTGCGCCGCGCCGAGCAGGTAGTCGGCGCGCCCGACCGGCGTCGACGCCAGTTCGCGGGCGACGCGGCGGGGGCGCAGCCACACGTCGTGGAAAGGGCGGACGATTTCGGGGGGGTTGTCTTCGGCCATCGGCGCTCGTCGAGTCGGCAGCGCGCAGCGTACGGGATCCCTTCGTGCAACTCCAGCGACGCCCCCCCCGGGGCGCACGCGTCCGTCCGTCCCTCGCCCGCGCCGGCTAGCCCGGGTGCGGCGCGGCGGTCGCCTCGGGGCGAGCGAGCAGCCGTTCGGCGGACACCAGCACCCCGTCGGCGTCGCAATAGACGTATCCTCCGGGCCGGAACTCGACGCCGCCGAATTCGATTGGAACGTCCCGGTGCCCGCCACCGTCCTTCGCGCTCTTCTTCGGGGTGGTCCCGAGGCAGAACACGCCGACGGACATCGCGTCGATCTCGGCGCAGTCGCGAATCGCGCCGTTGAGCACGATCCCCGCCCAGCCGCTCGCCGCGAGGATCGCCGCGATCTGGTCGCCGATCAATGCGCGTCGGACCGAGCCCCCGCCGTCGACGACCATCACCCGGCCGTCGCCGCGTTCCTGGAGGGTCCGCTTGAGCAGCGCGTTGTCCTCGAAGCAGCGCACCGTCGCGATCGGTCCCCAGAACGATCGCACCCGGCCGAACCGTCGCCAGGGCAGGTCGCAGAGGCGCACCCGGTCATCGTGTTCATCGACGAGATCGGCGGTCTTCATGCAGTGCCTCCGTTGGGATCGGACGGCGCCTCGCGCCGGTTGGTCGCAGCCGCCATTTATTACCACTGCGCGCGGCTTGGAACCAGATGACAAGCGATGCGTTCCGGGGCTACTCTGCGACGCGTATCGTGGCCCAGACCAGTTCGTGTTGACTCGACCCGCGAGGAGACGTTTGAACATGGCTAAGAAATCCAAGACGAAGAAGAAGGCGAGGAACGTCGCGAAGCGCGCGAAGAAGTCCGTGCGGCGGACCACCGCGCGCAAGGCGGTGCGCAAGGTCGCACGCAAGGTCGCCAAGAAGACGGCGCGCAAGGCCGTGCGCAAGGTCGCGCGCAAGGTCGCGCGCAAGGTCGCCAAGAAGACGGCGCGTCCCGCCGCGAA
>JAJXYU010000270.1 GCA_021780395.1 Pseudomonadota bacterium | reverse complement strand
GCCGCCCGCGCGGAACCCCTTGGAGGCCGACGCGTAGATCATCGCGTTCTGGTCGATCTGGTACTGCAGGCCGACCTTCGGATCGAACCCGTTCTGGTTGTTGTGCTGCGGATCGCTCGGCGTCGGACCGAAGTTCATGAAGCCGTCCGCGGTGTAATCGGCGACCTGCTTCAGCCAGTACTCGCGCGCGCCGAGGGTGAGCTTGTAGCGGGTCAGGAACCGGTAATAGAGCTCGCCGAACACCGAGTAGTCCTGCTCGGTGCCCGGGTTGTTCTGCGTCCACAGCACGTCATTCGGCCAGGCGGGCAGGCCACCGACGGTCGCGGCGACGAGTCCGGTCGCGAGCGTCGGCGGGATCGTGAAGCGGGTGTTGGTGTGCGAGTAGTACACGCCGACGATCCCGCTGACCCCGTCGACGGGATCGAAGCTCGCGCGCATCTCCTCGGTGATCTGGTTCTGGTAGTGCTCGCCGTCCCAGAGGAAGGGCTGGGGCGGCAGGCCGCTCACCTGGTAGTACCCGGAGAGGATCTGCTGCGTGCCGTAGGTCGAGTCCTCGAGGTCACGGGTGTGGCGATGGAAGTAGCTCGTCGAGGAGACGAAGCTCCAGCCCTGCCCGTGATAGTGGACGTCGAGCGACGGCAGCGCCCAGTCGTCGCTCGCCTCGGGCTGCACGTCGAACGCGCGGTTCAGGGTGTACACCGGCTTGAACGACGGCAGCGGCGCGAACGTCGCCGGGAATCCGTGATCCTTGGTGTCCTGGAACATCACGCGAAAGCGCGCGAACAGCGCGTCGGAGAGCTGCCACTTCGCCGCGATCGAACCCCCGTAGGTCGTGTCCGCGCCTTGATTGCCGACGCGATGGCGCGGCACCGCGAGGAGCGGATTGGTCACGGCCGGGCTCGTCGGATCCGGGAAGGTGCGCGTGAGGTAGCCCGCGTCGTGATTCGCGAACAGCACCGCGCGCACCGCGAACACGCCGGGCGAGAGCACGAGATTGCCGATCAGGTTGCCGCCGCCGTCGGCGCTGCCGCCGCCGGAGGTGAGTCCGGCCTGCGCCATCACGCTCAAGGAGTCCCGCGACAGGTTCGGCTGCTTCGTGACGAGCCGCACGTTGCCGCCGAGCGAGCTCTCGCCGTACAGGGTACCCTGCGGGCCCTTCAGCACCTCGATGTTGCTGATGTCGAGCACTCGCGGGTCGATCGAACCCGGGACCGGCGTGTCGTCGATGTAGAAGCCGGTCGCGCCGCCGGTGCCGAACAGATTCTGTCCGGTGATCCCACGGATCGCGACCGTGCGTGCATCCGCGATGCCCGTCGGCCCGCCGCCGAAGCCGAACGAGACGTTCGGCGTCTTGGTCGCGTAATCGGTGAACGACTGGATGTTGTAGTTCTGCAGCGTCGCCGCGGTGAACACCGTGATGCTCGCGGGGACCTTCGCGAGCGGCTCCTTGCGCTTCAGCGCGGTCACCATGATCGTCTGCAGTTCCGTGCCGGCCGCCGAGGCGCCGTCGCCGTTGGCCGCCGCGAGCGCCGCGGCTCCCGTCCCGAGAGAACTGCTCGCGGCGAGCAATGCGACCGTGGCGCGGGCGCGGGTACCGGAACGCCGACTCTTTCTCTTCTGACTCATCGCTGACTCCCCGGGATTTTGGACGACGGTCGCCGGTCGGCGATCCGCGATTCGTTGCGCCGGTATTGTTTCGCGACAGGCATTTCAGCGGCTTGCCAGTAAACGACGATTAATTGACACTATCCGTCATATGGATCGAACGAACCGCGCTCTCGAACCGGATCTCGCGATTGGCGACCGCCGGGGTCCTGGCCCCGAGGCCGTGCTGACGTCGCATCCGGTCGACCGCCCGGAGACGATCGGCTTCCTGCTCGCCCCGCGCTTCTCGATGCTTGCGTTCACCTGCGCGGTCGAGCCCTTGCGGGTCGCGAACCGGCTGGCGCAACGCGAGCTCTATCAGTGGCAGACGATCTCGCTCGAGGGCCGTCCCGTGGTCGCGAGCAACCGGATGTCCGTGGTCGCCGACCGGTCGATCCGCGAGCCGGTCGAGTATTCGCGGGTGGTCATCTGCGCAGGCTTCGAGCCCGAAGCGCTGTACGAGGAACGGCTCGCGCGCTGGTTGCGCCAGCTCGCGCGCGCCGGCGTCGCGCTCGGCGCGATCGACACCGGCAGCTTCGTGCTCGCGCAGGCCGGGATGCTCGAGGGCTATCGGGCGACGACCCACTGGGAATCGCTCGAAGGGCTGCGCAGCCAGTTTCCGAAGGTTGCGATCGCGCCGGATCTGTTCGTGGTCGATCGGAACCGATTCACCTGCGCCGGCGGCACCGCGGCGCTCGACCTGATGCTGCACGTGGTCCGCCTGAGTCACGGCCATCGCCTCGCCGCCGCGGTCGCCGAGCAGTTCATCCATACCCGGCTGCGTGAGCCGCGCGAGCATCAACGCATGGGCAGCGGCGAGCGTCAGGGGCTCACCGACCCCTCCCTCGCGAAGGTCGTGGAAACCATGGAGGCGAACCTCGAGGAGCCGCTGCCGATCCACGTCCTGTGCGCGACCGCCGGCGTCAGCGTGCGGCGCTGCGAGCGCGGATTCCGCCGGCAGCTGCGGGTGTCGCCGCGCCGCTACTATCTGAATCTGCGCCTGCAGCGGGCCCGCACGTTCCTGCAGTACACCGGTTCCTCCGTCCTCGACACGGCCGTCGCCTGCGGCTTTCGCAACGTCGCGCACTTTTCACGCGCGTACAAGCTCTGGACCGGGGTGCCACCGTCCGCCGATCGCGGCCGGCTGCACCAGGGAGTAAGACCCATTCTCAGCTGAGCGGGAACTTCGCGCAGATTAACGGTTCTTTAAGACACGGGTCGCGCCAATCGCGCGACAATCGGTTCGGGTATCAACCTGTGAGGACATCCACGATGCAAGACAAGATCTCTCGCCGCACGCTCCTGAAGGGCGGTCTGATCGCCGGCGCCTGCATTCCCGCGTTCGGCCTGATCGCGAACGAGGCGAAGGCCGCGGGCCTGACACCGCTCAGCCCGACCGATCCGACTGCGGTCGCGCTCGGGTTCGTGACGAACACCGCGAAGGTCGACGACAAGAAGTATCCGACGCACAAGCCGAGCCAGCGCTGCGGCACCTGTGCGCAATACCTCGGCAAGCCGGGCCAGGCGCGCGGCGGCTGCAATATCTTCGCGGGGCACACCGTGCCGGATACCGGCTGGTGCTCGGCCTGGGCGCAGAAGCCGTAACGATGGAACGTTGACGCGGTCGCCGACGATCGCGTCGTCTCGCCTTCCAGGCGATGCGGACCGGACCCCGACGCAGGTCCGGTCCGCTTCCTTTCAGACGGCCTCGCGCTCCGACAGCGGCGCCTCGAGCGCGCCGAACACGTCCGCGAACGACAATCGCCGCATCTCCTGGATCGAGAGGATCTGGATGCGCTTCGCGCGCACCCGCAGCACGCCGCGGCGTGCCAGCTCGGAGAAGCAGCGGCTCACGGTCTCGCTGCGCAGCCCGAGGTAGCGCGCGATGTCCTCGCGGCTCATCCCGAGGCGGAATTCGCGCGCCGGGAACCCCCGCGACTGCATCCGCATACACAGATTCGACAGGAAGCCGGCGACTCGCTCGAGCGCACCGCGCCCCCGGACCAGGGTCAGCAATTCGCGCGTGCCGTTACCGCTGCGCGCGATCAGTTTGATGAACTCACCGGTCGCATTCGGGAACTGCGCGCAGACTCGATAGAACACGCGCCACGGCACCGC
Source organism: Pseudomonadota bacterium (assembly GCA_021780395.1). The sequence continues at coordinate 13,846 of JAJXYU010000270.1, read as the reverse complement.
GCAGACGAACGACGTCTCGACCGCGATGCTGGAGAGCTGGCTCTTCGCACTCGCCGCGTTCTGCACCGTCAGCAGTTCCCCCGGCAGGCAGAAATTCACGATGGATTCGCGACCGTCCGAACCGTCCGTCTCCTTGATGCAACCGCTGCGCAGCATGTGGAACGCCTCGATGCGCTCGCCCGCGCGGTACAGCGCGTGGCCCCGCGCGATGCGCACGCAGCGGATGCTGAGCAACGCCGCCCCGACCGGCGATTCGGCGGTCAGGCGCCCCGGAAAACACACGCGGCGCAAGCCGCACCACTCGCAATCGCCCCGTCTGGTCTCGCGCATCATCCGCTCGTCCTCGTCCCGCCCGCGTCGTTGCCGTGCCGGACTCGATGCCTCGACGGCTCGGCCTGCATTGTAATCTGATCCGGATCAGATCGCGCAGCCGAGCATGACCGTACCCTCTCGCGATGTCATCGATCCCGAAGTCCTCTCCGGCGCCCGGGTCCGACGACGGCGCGTTCGCGGCACGCGCCGCGCTGGTCGAGCGCCTCGCGCGCGTCGTCCCGCGGCCGGAAATCGAAATCGCGCTGCCGCAGCTCGAGCGCATCGCCGCGCTGAAGGCCGCGCACGGCGCGGTGATCGTCGCGCACAACTACCAGATCCCGCTGATCACCGCCGGAATCGCCGATTTCGTCGGGGATTCGCTCACGATGGCGCGTTACGCGGCGCGATCCCCGGCGCCGGTGATCGTCGTCTGCGGCGTGCATTTCATGGCCGAATCCGTGAAGCTACTGTGCCCGCAGAAGACCGTGCTGCTGCCGGATTTCGGCGCCGGATGCTCGCTCGCGGCGTCGGTCTCGCCCGAGGATATTCGCGGGCTGCGTCAACGTCATCCGGATTCCCCCGTAGTCGCCTACGTGAATACCTCGGCGGCGGTGAAGGCCGAGGCCGACATCTGCTGCACGTCGGCGAACGCGGTCGCGGTTGCGCGCTCGCTCGGCCGACCGCACCTGATCATGGTTCCCGATCGGCACCTGGCCGACTACGTCGCCCGCATGACCGGCCTCGAGGTCACGACCTCCGGCGGCCAGTGCGAAGTGCACGTGAAGTACGCCGGCACCGACATCGAGGCGTATCGGCGGCAGACCGGCGCGGTCGTGCTCGCGCACCCGGAATGTCCGCGCGACGTGCAGGAGCGAGCGGATTTCGTCGGATCGACCGGCGCGATGGACGACTACATCGAGACGCGGCGCCCGCGGCGCGTGCTGCTGCTGACGGAGTGCTCGATGGCCGACAACGTGATGCTGCGCCATCCACGGATCGAGTTCCTGAAGCCCTGCAACCTGTGCGGCTTCATGAAGGCGATCAACCTGGACAACGTCGAGCGGGTGCTCACGCGACCGGGCGCGACGATCGAGATCGATCCGGCGATCGCGGCGCGCGCGCGCCGGCCGATCGAACGCATGCTCGCGCTGTAAGTCCCGATGGAATCCTGGGAAGCCGACATCCTGGTCGTCGGCGCCGGCGCCGCGGGCTTGAGCGTCGCGCTGCACGCAGCGCCGCGGCGCGTGCTGCTGCTCGCGCCCGAGGGACCCACCGCGACCGCGACCTCGCTCGCGAAAGGCGGGATCGCCGCCCCGATCGGCCGCGGCGACTCCATCGCGCTGCATGCGGCCGACACCCTGAGGGCGGCGGATCATTCGGCGAGCGAGGCGGCGATCACGACGATCGTCTCGGCCGCCGGCGGCGCGATCGACTTCCTGCGCGAGAGCGGGCTGCACTTCGACGGCGCGGCCGGCGAGCCGCACCTGCATCTCGAAGCGGGGCATTCGATCCCGCGGATCCTGCACGCGGACGGCGATCGCACCGGCGCGGCGATCCAGCAGGCGCTCTGGTCGCGGGCGCGAGAGAGCGCGCACGTGACGATCCGGCGCGACCTCGAAGTCGTCGACCTGCTCACCGGACCGGACGGCGTCGCCGGCGCGCTCGCGCTGCGTGCCGACGGCAGCGCGGTCGTGATCCACGCGACCGAGACCGTGCTCGCCACCGGCGGGATCGGGCAACTGTTCGCGGCGACCACGAATCCATCGCACGCGACCGGACACGGGCTCGCGATCGCACTCGCGCACGGTGCCGCGGTCGCCGGACTCGAGTTCGTGCAGTTCCACCCGACCGCATTGCGTTGCGACAGCGACCCGCTGCCGCTCCTCACCGAGGCCTTGCGTGGCGCCGGCGCGCGACTGGTCGCCGACGGGCGCCCGTTCATGGCCGCGATCGACCCACGCGGCGATCTCGCGCCACGCGACGTGGTCGCACGCGCCGTCTGGAGCGAACACAGCGCGGGATTCGAAGTCGCCCTCGATGCGACCGAGATCTTTCGGTCCGCCGCCGGCGCCGAGTTCCCCGGCGCCCGGGCCGCGTGCGTCGCGCACGCGATCGATCCCGCGCGCACGCCGATCCCGGTGACCTGCGCCGCGCATTATCACATGGGCGGCATCGCGATCGACGAGGCCGGCCACACGAGCCTGCCGGGCCTGTGGGCCGTCGGCGAGGTCGCGCACACCGGCCTGCATGGCGCGAACCGTCTCGCGAGCAACTCGCTCCTCGAAGCGGTCGTCGTGGGCAGCGCCGCGGGCCGCGCGCTCGCGCACGCCGGGCACCGCAGCCGACGGGTCGCGATGCGGCCCGGGGTGCCGGCGCCGTTCGATGCGAGCCGGCCGGAGTGGCGGCAGCTGCGCGAACTCCTCTGGTCCGCGATGGGTCCGGTGCGCCGCGACGGGAGCCTCGCGGACGCGCTCGCCCAGCTCCAGCAGCTCGAATCGACACTCGCGCCGGCGCAGCGCCCGCTCGCGCTGCGCATCGCGCTCGCCCGATCGATGATCCACGCGGCGCGCGCACGCCACGAGAGCCGTGGCGCACACTGGCGCGCGGACTACCCGAACCGCGACCGGCGGCGCGACGGGGCCGGCGCGGTCGGTATAATGCGCGCTCATTGACCTGACCGACCGGTGACCCCGTGGATCTGAAGAGTTACATCGTCGATGCGCCGGATTTCCCGCGCCCCGGCATCGTGTTTCGGGACATCTCGCGCTTGCTGCGCGAACGGTTCGAGGCCACGGTCGATGCGCTCGACGCGCTGCTCGACGCGTCGGAGTGGGGGCGGATCGACCTGCTCGCCGGGATCGAGTCGCGCGGTTTCGTGCTCGGCGCCGCGCTCGCCGCCCGCCGGCGCAAGGGCTTCGTGCTCGTGCGCAAGCAAGGCAAGCTCCCGCCGCCGGTCGTCGATGCGGCGTACTCGCTGGAGTACGGCACCGGCGTGCTCGAGATGCAGCCCGGTCGCGGCCGCGTGCTGCTCGTCGACGACGTGCTCGCGACCGGCGGCACGCTGAAGGCGGCGGCAGACCTGTGCGCGCGAGGCGGGTACGAGGTCGAGGCGCTCGCGGTGCTGATCGACCTGCGCCTCGCCGACGGCTTCGCGTGGGGCTCGCTTCGGCCACGCGCCGCGATCACCTACTGAGAGCCGCCCTGGGCCGTTCGGTCGTGGCGTCGCTACCGCGCACTCTCGCCGTGTTCGCGCTCCCGGAGGAGTCGGACGGCGCCTTCGAGGCCGCGGGCGTTCCGCTCCTGTACTGCGGCGTCGGCAAGATCAATGCGACGCGCGCGCTCACGCGCGAACTCCTGCGCTATGCGAGCGCGGGGGAGCCGCCGCCGCTCGTCGTGAACTTCGGCTCGGCGGGGAGCCGCACCCACGATCCGCATCGCTTCTTCGGCTGTCACCGCTTCGTGCAGCGGGACATGGACGCGAGCGGACTCGGCTTTGCGCTCGGCACGACGCCGTTCGATCCCACGCCCGCATGCCTGGAATTCCCGCATTACTTCACGTCGCTCCCGCCGGCCACCTGTGGCAGCGGCGACTCGTTCGCGACCGGCGACGTCGGGATCGCCTGCGACGTCGTCGACATGGAGGCGTACGCGCTCGCGAAGGTCTGCTGGCACGAGCGCGCAGCGTTCGCTTGCGTGAAGTACGTGACCGACGGCGCGGACGAGGCGGCCGCGCAGCACTGGAAGGACAACGTCCACAAGTCCGCGCTCGAGTTCCTGCGGCTGTACCGGGAAGTCGCCGCGCGCAACGACTGACGGCCCCGGGGACCGCGGCGCCTCAGGCCGCGTCGACCTCGACGAGGCAATCGTAGAACGTCGGCGCGCGACCGAGGTCGGTCAGTCGCTGGTGGGTGAGCTCGTTCGTGTTCGTGCCCGCGATGCCGAACTTGCGCCACCAGACCCCGAGACCGACCACGACGCCCGGTCGCGCGCGGTCGCTCACCCGCAACCGGCATCGATACACGCCGCGGTCGTTGAACGCACGGACGATCTGCCCATCCCGGAGTGCCCGCTCGTTCGCGTCGAGCGGATGCATCTCGAGCAGCGGCTCGCCCTCGATGCTGCGCAGACTGCGCACATTGACGAAGGTGGAGTTCAGGAAGTGGCGTGCCGGCGGCGAGATCATCGCGAGCGGATAGCGGGTCGCGAGCGCTGGCGCCGAAAGCGCCGACTCGTACGGTGGCACGAAATCGGCCGGCCCAAGCGACGGCGGCGCGAACTGCGCACGCCCGGTCGCGGTCGGGAATCCGCCGGCGGCGAACGGCGCATCGGCGACCGGCAAGCGGATCCAGCCCTCCCGCCGCAGGCGCTCGAAGTCGATCGCGTCACCGAACGCCTGCGCCCCGATCGTCACGTCGTCGTCGAGGAAGCACGGGTCGGTGAAGCCGAACCGCGCGGCGAGCTCCCGGAACACCGCGGTGTTCGGCCGCGCCTCGCCGAGCGGCGCGATCGCCGGCTCGTTCACCAGCACGTAGGTGTGGCCGTAACTCTTGTGCACGTCGAAATGCTCGAGTTGCGTCGTCGCCGGGAGCACGAAGTCGGCGTAATCGGCGGTATCGGTCTGAAAATGCTCGAGCACGACCGTGAACAGGTCCTCGCGGGCGAAGCCGCGAACGACCTTCGCCGATTCCGGCGCGACCGCGACCGGATTGCTGTTGTACACGACGAGTGCGTCGATCCGCGGCCCGAAGTCCGCCGACGCCTCCGCGAGCAGCGCGTCGCCGATCGTGCTCATGTTCACCGTCCGCGGCCGGCGGCCCGGAATCAGATCGGGCCGCTGCAGGCGGTGCGAGTCGACCGGTGCGAGACCCGAAGTCGACAGCAGCATCCCGCCCGCGGGGTGCCGCCACGCGCCGATCAGGCAGGGCAGGGCGGCGATCAGGCGAACCGCACTCCCGCCGCCGTGGGTGCGCTGCATCCCGTAATTCAGCCGAATCGCCGCCGGCCGGGTCGTCGCGTAATCCCGGGCGAGGCCACGCACTGCCTCTGCGCCGATCCCGCACACCGCGGCCGTGCGCTCGGGCGTCCACGCGCGCGCGACCTCGCGCAGCGCCGGCCAGCCGTCGGTATGCGCGTCGACGTAATCCCGATCGATCCAGCCCTGCGCGTCGATCTCGCGAATCAGGCCGAGCGCGAGCGCGCCGTCGGTGCCCGGCAGCAGCGCGACGTGCTGGTCGCACTTGTCCGCAGTCTCGGTGCGACGCGGATCGATGCAGATCAGCTTCGCGCCGGCCCGCTTCGCCTGCTGCGCGAAGCGCCAGAAGTGCACGCTCGAGGCGATGCTGTTGCTGCCCCAGATCAGGATCACGCGGCTCTCGGCGTAGCGCTCGACGTGCATCCCGACGCGGTTGCCGTAGATCGCGTCGAGCGCGGCGGCGCCGGCGCTCGCGCAGATCGTCCGGTCGAGCAGGGACGCGCCGAGCCGGTGGAACAATCGCGCCGACATCGAATCGCCCTGCACGAGGCCCATCGTCCCCGCGTAGCTGTACGGGAGTATCGCTTCGGGATCGCGCGCGGCGAGCATCGCGAGCCGAGCGGCGATCTCCTCGAGCGCCTCGTCCCAGCCGACGCGCTCGAAGCGCCCGCGGCCCTTCGGACCGATCCGCCGCAAGGGATGGAGCAGCCGCTCCGGGTGGTAGGTGCGCTCGGGGTACCTCGCGACCTTGGTGCACAGCGCGCCGTGGGTCGGCGGGTGATCCGGATCCCCCTGCACGCGAACCGCGACGCCGTCCTCCACCGTCACACGGATCGCGCAGGTATCCGGACAGTCGTGCGGGCAGGCGGCGCGGACGTAGCGTTTTTCGGTCATCGCTGGCGGGGCCGTCGAACTCGTTGGCGCCAGCATACCACCGCGTGGTCGACCGCATAACGGGTACAATGCGGCGCACTCGATGTCACCGCTGGGGTAGCGATGTCCATGGATTCCACCGCGGCCGCTAGCGGCCGCGTCGCCGACGCGCTGGTCACCCGACTCGCCGCGCACGGCGTCGAACGCGTGTTCGCGGTCGCCGGCGAGAGCTATCTCGACGTGCTCGACGCGCTGTACGACCGGCGCGATGCGATCGACGTCGTGACCTGCCGTCACGAGGCGGCCGCCGCCAACATGGCGGAGGCGACCGCGAAGCTCTCGGACCGCTGCGGAGTCGCGTTCGTCACGCGCGGTCCTGGCCTCGCGCACGCGAGCATCGGGGTGCACACCGCGCAGCAGGACGCGACGCCGATGGTGCTGTTCGTCGGCGAAATCGCACGCGAGGATCGCTTTCGCCACGCGTTCCAGGAAGTCGATCTGTCGATCACCTTCGCCGATCTCGCGAAGGGCGTGCTGCAGATCGATCTACCGCAACGGACCGCGGAGATCGTCGACCGCGCGTTCCAGCTTGCTCGGGCGAACCGGCCGGGCCCGGTGATCGTGGGACTGCCCGAGGACGTGCTCGGGGAGGCCGGCGCGAGCGCGACCGGCGAGCCCCCGGCGCCCGTCGAACTCCCCGCACCGTCGGTCGAGCGGATCCGCGAGATCGCCGCCCGCGTCGGTGCCGCGCGTCGTCCGCTCGTCTGGGTCGGCGGCAGCGGCTGGACCGCGGACGGCATCGCCGCCACGCGACGCTTCGCCGAGGCCTGGGAGCTGCCGGTGGTGACCGCGTTCCGGCGCAAGGATCACTTTCCGAACGCCTCGTCGAGCTACGCGGGCGAGCTCGGCTTCGGGACGCCGCCGGGCCTCGTCGAACGGGTCCGCGCCGCGGATCTCCTGCTCGTGCTCGGCGCGCCGCTCGGCGACATCGAGACCGGCGGCTATCGCTGGCTCGATCGAACCCGAAGCGCCGGCCGCCTGATCCACCTGCATCGCGACGCCGCGACCTTGTCGGCGGTCTTCCCGGCGGGGCTCGCGCTCCAGTGCGACGTGAACGCGACCGCGGAGGCGCTCGCCGCGCTCGAGCCGCCCGCCCGCATGCCGCGTTCCTGGTCCGACTGGACGCGCGCGGCGCGCGCCGAGCACGTCGCGTTCATCGAGCCGGTCGAGGTCGTCGGCGATCTGAACCTCTCGCGCGTGTTCCGGCAGCTGCGCGCGGACCTGCCGGAATCCGCGATCGTGACCAACGGCGCCGGCAATTACGCCGCGTGGCTGCACCGATTCTTCGGGCACGACACGCACGGCACGCAGCTCGCGCCCGGGAGCGGCGCGATGGGCTACGCGGTGCCCGCCGCGATCGCCGCGAAGCTTGCGCATCCGGGGCGGGAGGTCGTCTGCGTCGCGGGCGACGGGTGCTTCCTGATGTCCGCGCAGGAGCTCGCGACCGCGGCCGCGCGCGGCTTGAAGATCCTGTTCCTGATCATCAACAATGGCAGCTACGGAACGATTCGCATGCATCAGGAGAACCGGTTCCCGGGACGCACCGTGGCGACTGCGCTGCACAACCCGGACTTCGTCGCGTACGCACGCGCGTTCGGGCTGCGCGCGCTGCGCGTCGCCCGGACCGAGGAATTCGCCGCCGCACTCACCGAGGCGCGGGCCGCGCCGGGGCCGGCGCTGATCGAACTGGTCACGTCGGTCGTCGACATCGCGCCCGGCAAACGACTGCCCGCATCGGATCGATAGGCGCCTGCGCCCGGGCCGCCGCCGCGGCGGCCCGGACTGCGCAGCGGTCTGGGAGGAATCGCGGATGGAAGAGAGCAAGCGACCGCTGACCGCGTGGTACCTCGTCGGTGTGGTCGCGCTGCTGGTGGTGCTGCAACTGCTGCTGTCCAGCCCGACGCCCGAGACGCTGAGTTACAGCGACTTCAAGACCTTGCTGCAGGCACACAAGGTCGACGACCTCACGATCGGCGAGACGACGATCGAGGGAACGGTCGACACGGCCGGCCTCGCGACGCTGCTGGCGCCGAAGACCGTCGCCGCACTCGACAAGAACACCGACGAGCACGGGGCGCATCGCTTCCTCACGCGGCGGGTCGAGGACCCGGGACTCGTGGCCGCGCTGGATGCGGCGAAGGTGCATTACGAGGGCGCGGCCGAGAGCCACTGGACCTCGACGTTGTTCGCATGGCTGATCCCGGGCCTGCTGATCGCCGGACTGTGGACGATGATGCTCCGGCGGACCGAAGCCGGTCCCGGATCGATCGCGCAGATCGGCCACAGTCACGCGAAGGTGTTCGTGCAGAAGGAGACCGGCGTGCACTTCGCCGACGTCGAGGGCATCGACGAGGCGAAGGAAGAACTGATGGAGGTCGTGCGCTTCCTGAAGGATCCCGAGCGCTACCGTCGCCTCGGCGGACACATTCCGAAGGGCATCCTGATCGTCGGGGCGCCCGGCACCGGCAAGACCTTGCTCGCGAAGGCGGTCGCCGGCGAGGCGGGCGTGCCGTTCCTGTCGATCAGCGGCTCGGAATTCGTCGAGATGTTCGTCGGCGTCGGCGCGGCGCGGGTGCGGGACCTGTTCCAGCAGGCCGAGAAGGTCGCGCCGTGCATCATCTTCGTCGACGAGCTCGACGCGCTCGGCAAGGCGCGCGGCGTCACCGGCTACGGCGGGAACGAGGAGCGCGAGCAGACGCTGAACCAGCTGCTCGTCGAGATGGATGGGTTCGACACCAACAGCGGCGTGATGGTGATGGCGGCGACGAACCGGCCCGAGATCCTCGACCGCGCGCTGCTGCGGCCCGGGCGATTCGACCGGCACGTCGCGATCGATCGCCCCGACGTGCGCGGTCGCGAGAAGATCCTGCGTCTGCACGCCCGCCCGCTGGTGCTCGCCGCGGACGTCGACCTCGCCGCGGTCGCGGCGAGGACACCGGGGTTCGCCGGCGCGGACCTCGCGAACATCGTGAACGAGGCGGCGCTGCACGCCGCCCGGGCGGACAAGAAAGCGGTCGAGATGAGCGATTTCGACAGTGCGATCGACCGGGTGATCATCGGTCTCGAGAAGCGCAATCGCGTGATGAACGCGAAGGAAAAGCAGACCGTCGCCTACCACGAGGCAGGGCACGCGCTGGTCGCCGAGTCGCGGCCGAATGCGGACCGGGTCGCGAAGATCTCGATCATCCCGCGCGGCATCGGCGCGCTCGGCTTCACCCAGCAGCAGCCGACCGAGGATCGTTACCTCCTGCGGCGCAGCGAGTTGCTCGACCGGCTCGACGTGCTGCTCGGCGGCCGCGGGGCCGAGGAGGTCGTGTTCGGCGACGTGTCGACCGGCGCGGAGGACGATCTGCAGAAGGCGACCGACATGGCGCGACACATGGTCACCCAGTACGGGATGAGCGCAAGGCTCGGCCAGGCGACCTACGAAGCACCGCGTCAGAGCGCGTTCCTCGATTCGCCGGCGCCGCCGGAACGGTTCGCCTACAGCGAACACACCGCACAGCTGATCGACGAGGAGATCGCGCAGCTGCTCGACGAGGCGCACCGCCGCGTCGCGACGACGCTGAGCGCACGGCGAACCGAGCTCGAGGCGCTCGCACAGCGGCTGCTGCGCGATGAGGTCGTCACGCGCGAGGCGCTCGACGAACTGCTCACCTCCGCGGCGGCGCCGCCCGCGGTCACGCCCTGATCGACGGTTCGGGGGCCGCGGGCCCGGGCGGGCGCCACACCACGATCGCGGCGAGCCCGAGCGCGGCGAAGATCGCGCCGACGTAGAACGTATACGCCGCGCCCTCGCGCGACCAGATCCATCCCGCGAGGCCGCTCGCGACCAGCATCGACCCACCGCTCGCCAGATTGAACAGCCCGAACGCGGTGCCGCGCAGCGCCGCCGGCGCGGTATCCGTGACCATCGTCGCGAGCAGACCCTGTGTCATGCCCATGTGCACGCCCCAGAGGGCGACGCCGAGGGTGAGCATCGGCCAGCTGCGGCCGCGCGCGAGCGCGAGGTCCGCGAGAATCAGCACCGCGAGACCGGCGCCGAGCAGCCGCGGGTGGCTCATCCGGTCCGCGAGCCGACCGAACGGGTAGGCGCAGAGCGAGTACACGACGTTCATCGCGACCATCACCAGCGGTACGTACGCGACCAGGACACCGTCCTGCTGGGCGCGCAGCAGCAGGAACGCCTCGCTGAACCGCGCGAGCGTGCAGACCCCGCCGATCACGACCACCCACCAGTACGCACCGCCGAGGCGCCGGATGTTCTCCCGCCGGATCGGATGGCGTCGCGCGCCCTCCGCGGCACGCGCGGGCTCGCCGACGCCGAACTCGAGCAACGCGACCGCGAGCAGCGCCGGCAGCACCGCGACCCAGAACACCGCGCGGAAATGATCGTGCCACGCGAGCATCAGCGCGACCGCGATCAGGGGCCCGAGGAACGCGCCGATGGTGTCGAGCGACTGGCGCAGTCCGAACGCGGCGCCGCGCAACTCGCGGGGCGCGAGGTCGGCGACCAGCGCGTCGCGCGGCGCGCCGCGGATCCCCTTGCCGATGCGGTCGAGAATCCGGGCGCCGAGCACCACGTGCACCGTCGAGGCGAGCGCGAACAAGGGCTTCGTCAGCGCCGACAAGGCGTAGCCGAGCACCGCGAGGCGCTTGCGGCGGCCGAGGTAGTCGCTGAGCGTGCCCGAGAACACCTTCACCACCAGCGACGTCGCCTCGCCGAGTCCCTCGATCACGCCGACGACGAATGCGCTCGCGCCGAGCGAGTCGACCAGGAACAGCGGCAGGAGGCCGTGGATCATCTCCGAGGAAACGTCCATCAGCAGGCTCACCGAGCCGAGGATCCAGATCGCCCGCGGCAGCCTCGGCCGCGCGGGCGGTGGTGTCTGCGTCATCGCCCCCCTCGCAGCGATTGGTAGCGACCGGATGATAGCCTTAAAATCGATCCATGAGCGTCCACGACTTCTCCGCGCGGCGGATCGACGGCACCGAGCAATCGCTGGCGGTCTACCGCGGACGGGTACTGCTGATCGTCAACGTCGCGAGCCGCTGCGGCTTCACGCCGCAGTACGCGGGATTGCAGGCGCTGTACGCGACGTATCGCGACCGCGGCTTCGAGGTCCTCGGCTTCCCCTGCGATCAATTCGGCCATCAGGAGCCGGACGACGACGCGCAGATCGCGTCGTTCTGCACCGCGACCTACGGCGTGACGTTCCCGATGTTCGCGAAGATCGACGTGAACGGCACCCGCGCGCACCCGCTCTACGACCACCTGAAGCGCACGCAGCCCGGACTGCTCGGTTCGCGCGCGATCAAATGGAACTTCACGAAGTTCCTGATCGACCGCGCCGGCACGCCGGTCGCGCGGTACGCGCCAGCCGATCCGCCGTCCGCGCTGACGAAGGACATCGAAGCCGCACTCGGCTGATCGCACCGCCGCGGGCGGCCGCTTCACCCCTCGATCGGCGGGAAGCGATGCGCCATGCTCCGATCGGCGCGCGGCAGCGGTCCCGCGAGACGCGTGGCATGGGCATCGAGGTACGCCTCGGTCGGCGCGACGACCTCGGCGTAGAGCTGCCGGCAGGTCTCGTACGCGGCGAGTCCCGGCCAGTCCGCCGGCAACAAGCCGCGCGGGAGCAGGGGATCACGCAGGTGAATCCGGCGGTACTCGTGGATCAACAGGGTGCGCACGACGAACGCGGCGTCCCCCGCGAGCGGCGCGCGCGCCGCGAGCGCCGCCCCGACCGTCCGGTAGCGACCGATGAAGTGCCGATAGCGCATCGCCAGCTCGCGCAGATCCCAGCCCTGCCGCACCACCCGGTCGCGATCCGCGTCCGCGAGCGCCGCGCCCGTGGTCTCGAACAGCAGCGCCGCCCGCTCGAGTCGCGCGGACGCGAGGAACGCGCGCACCGCCGCCGCGTTCGCCGTCGGGTGCGCGAACACCCCGGGCGCGATCTGCCCGAAGCCCCGCCAGCCGAGCTGCCGTCGCACCGCATCGCGCTCGGCCGCCGTCCCGCCGGGCATCACCACGAGCGTCCACCGGCCGTGCCACGCGCCCGGGGGTCCCGAGTAGATCCGCGCGGTCGCCTCGGCGAAGCGCTCACGGCCGCGCGCGGAGAGCCGGTACTCGCTGCGCCGTCCGATCCGGCGACTCGCGAGCCAGTCCTCGTGCACCAGCCGTGCGACCGAGGTTCGCACCAGCCGCTCGGTGAGACCGAACGGCGCCATCAGCTCGATCAGGCTGCCGAGCGCGATCGCACCGCCGCGCGGCGCGAGCGCATCGCCGAACACGGTCACGATCAGCGAGCCACCGCGCAACGGCCGCTGCCGCCGGAACGCGGCGAGGAGGGTGGCGACGCGGTGCGGGAATCGATCGCGATGCGATTCGGACATCGGTGCATTCTGACACAGAAATGGTTGTCATCCGTATTTTCCCGTGTCACACTTTCCCGGTCGGCACGATCCGGGAGCAGAGCGCATGTACACGCAGGGGCTCAACGAACTGGCGGCACGGCCGCTCGCGGCGATGCAGGAAGACCCGGCGCTGTTGCGCCGGTTCGAGGCACGGATCGACGCGGAAGAGAAGATCGAACCGAAGGACTGGATGCCGGACGCGTACCGGCAGACCCTGATCCGGCAGATCTCCCAGCACGCGCACTCCGAGATCGTCGGCATGCTGCCGGAAGGCAACTGGATCACCCGGGCCCCGTCGCTGCTGCGCAAGTCGATCCTGATCGCGAAGGTGCAGGACGAGGGCGGCCACGGCGCCTACCTGTACTCGGCCACGGAGACGCTCGGGATCTCGCGGGCGGAGCTGATCGAACAGCTGCTCTCGGGCGCGGCGAAGTACTCGAGCATCTTCAATTACCCGACCTTGACCTGGGCCGACGTCGGTGCGATCGGCTGGCTCGTCGACGGCGCCGCGATCATGAACCAGATCCCCCTGTGCCGCTGTTCCTACGGCCCGTACTCGCGCGCGATGATCCGGATCTGCAAGGAAGAGAGCTTCCACCAGCGGCAGGGGTACGACCTGATGCTCAAGCTCGCGCGCGGATCGGCCGCGCAGCGGGCGATCGCGCAGGATGCGCTGAACCGCTGGTGGTGGCCGTCGTTGATGATGTTCGGCCCCCCGGACACCGCGTCGCCGCACACCGCGCTGTCGGTGCGCTGGAAGATCAAGCGTTTCACGAACGATGAACTGCGGCAGAAGTTCGTCGACTTCACCGTCCCGCAGGCGCGTTTCCTCGGACTCGAGATTCCGGACCCGGCGCTGCGCTGGGACGCCGAGCGCGGCCAGCACGTCGTCGGCGAGATCGACTGGAGCGAATTCCAGGACGTCGTTCGCGGCAACGGTCCGTGCAACCGCGACCGGCTGCAGGCACGGCGCGACGCGCACGAGTCCGGTCGCTGGGTCCGCGAGGCGGCGCTCGCGCATGCGGCGAAGCACGCCCGCGCCGCGGCCGCCTGAGGCCGAGCGACGACGCCACCCCCCACGGAGATCCCGATGCACCCGAATCCCGATTGGCCGCTCTACGAAATCTTCGTCCGCGCGCGCGGCGGGCTCGACCACAAGCACGTCGGCAGCGTGCACGCGGCGGACGCGTCGATGGCGCTCGAGCACGCCCG
>JAJXYU010000305.1 GCA_021780395.1 Pseudomonadota bacterium | reverse complement strand
CGCGTTCGTGACCCAGACGACGTTGTCGATGGACGACACCGCGGCGATCGTCGCGGCGCTGCGCCGCCGCTTCCCGAACCTCGCGACGCCGCGCAAGGAAGACATCTGCTACGCGACCCAGAACCGTCAGGACGCGGTCAAGGGCCTGATCGACCGCTGCGACGTGTTGATCGTGGTCGGCTCCGCGTCGAGCTCGAACTCCAATCGGCTGCGCGAGATCGCCGACAAGGCGGGCAAACCCGGGTACCTCGTCGACGGACCGGAGAACCTGCGGCGCGAGTGGTTCGATGGCGTCGATGCGGTCGGCGTGACCGCCGGCGCGTCCGCACCCGAGGTGCTCGTCCAGGGCGTGATCGCACGCCTGCGCGAATGGGGCGGCGCGGTCGTCGAGGAGGTGGCCGGCCGGACCGAGAACGTGGTGTTCGCGCTGCCGAAGACGCTGCGGGACGTCGCGAAGCACCGCGGCAGCCTTTCAACGACGGAAACGACGGGTTAGAATGCCGCCCCCGCCGGCCGGGCAACCTCGCCGTCCGGGGACTTGAGTTCCAAAGCGCCGCAATAGCTCAGCTGGTAGAGCAACGCATTCGTAATGCGTGGGTCCGGGGTTCGAATCCCTGTTGCGGCACCATCCTCGCGCAGGGTCGTTCCGATGGTCAAACTCCTGTCGCGCCTGCCGCTGCGCGTGCTGTACGCGCTCTCTACCGTGCTCTACGTCGTGGCGTGTTATGTGGTGCGCCACCGGCAGCGGTTGATCGACGAGCAGATCGCGCGCGTCTTCCCGCACGCCGATGAACGCGAGCGGCGGCGGATCCACCGGCAATTCCTGCGCAATTTCTGCGACGTCGCGGTCGAGATCCTCAAGTCCGCGACGATCTCGGCCGACGCGATGCGCGAGCGGGTGCGAATCCGCAACCTCTCGGTCGCGCGGGATCACCTCGAGGCCGGGCGCTCGGTGATGCTCGTGACCTCTCATTTGTGCAACTGGGAGTGGCTGTTGCACGGCTTTGCGCTCGAACTCGGATTTCCGCTCGACGCGGCCTACAAGCCGCTGCACGACGCCTGGGCCGAGCGGCTGATGCTCGAGATCCGCTCGCGCTTCGGGGCTCGCCTGGTGCCCGCGAAGCAGCTTCTGATCGATCACCTGCAGCGGCGCGGCGTCGTCCGTGCGCTCGCGATGAACGCCGATCAGGCGCCGGTGTCGACCGACCGACGTCACTGGACGAGATTTCTCGGCCAGGAGACCGCGTTCTACCTCGGCGCCGAGCAGATCGCGCGCGGGACCCGTTTGCCGGTGATCTACGTCGTGATGCGCCGGGTCCGCCGCGGCTTCTACGAGGTCGAGCTGCAGACCCTGTGGGACGGCCGCGAGACGCTCGAGCCGGGCGAGATCACCGAGCGGTACGCGCGTGCGTGCGAACGCGACGTGCTCGCGAGTCCCGCGGACTGGCTCTGGTCGTATCGTCGCTGGCGGATCCAGAAGGCGCTCTACGGTCCCTCCTGAGCCGCATCCGGCCTCGCGCTCGCGCCGGCGTCAAAAACGCAACCGATACGCCGCCGTCGCGTACAGCGACCGCTCCTGGAACGCACCCGTGACCGGCGCGCCGGTCACGGGCAGGATCTGGAGCGAGCGTGCCTGGTCGATGATCTGATAGCCGGCCGTGAACTCGAACATCGATCGTGTTCCGATCCAGTCGGTCTGCAGCTGCGGCAGATAGAGCATCTGCGTACCGCCGACCGCGGTGTCGTGCAAACGCTCGACGCTGAGCTGGGGCCCGATATGAAACCCACCGTGCACGACGAAGCGCGCGTTCCAGGAGACCGTCTCGCTGCGAATCGTCGGCGAATCGTCGTAGCGCAGGCCGACGAGCTGCAAGTCGCCGGCTTGCAGCAGGCTCGTGCCGGCGAGTTGCAGCGACACGTTCTTGTCGAGTCCGGTCGAGCGCGTCGCGGCGACTCCGAACGAGCCCGGGGTTCCGGACAGCTCGAGCGCGGACAGGTCCGCGATGACCTGCCAGTGCGCACCGAAGCCGCGGTTCGCGGAGATCACCGCGGCGTTGCTGGTCGCGGTGCGGTCGAGCGCCATTTGTCGCAGCTGCGACGGCGTGTACAGCAGCGCGAGCGTGCGCAGGTCCACGGTGTTCTGGCCGATCAGCGCGTTGCTGAGCCCCATTAGGGGGCTGCGCCGGTGATCGAGGTCGACGCCGATGATCCACGCGGAGCCGATCTTGGTGTTCCCGATCAGTGTCGCCGCGTTCAGTTGCTTGAACACGAGGTCGTAGTCGACCAGCAGCACCCCGGTCCGCGCGAGCGAGGTGTAGCGGGCCTGTAGACCGACCGAGCGCCGTTCGGTGGCGACGGGATCGGTCTCGTCGAGCGCGTACGCGTCGAAGGTCCAGGCGTCTCCCGGCGTGCGGTATTCGGCCGCGACGGTGCCGAACCGGTCGTGCGCGGTCGGCGAGGAATAGCTCGTGTAGGCGGGCAACCCGACGGCACCGCTCACCGTCCAGGATCCGTTCGGCCGGTAACCGAGATATAGCCCGTCGAACAAGCCGGCGGTGCCGACTGTCGCGACCGTCTGGCGGCCGAGGCGCGCGGTCCAGCCGAGGCGCCGATCGGACACTTCGCCGTACGCGGCGCTGACCTGATCCTGTCCGGGGCTGCCCGGGACCGGCGCGTTGACGTTGCGGCTGTAACCGCCGTCCGCGTGCGCCGACACGTCGTATCGGTTGCCATGGTCGCGCAGCAGCAGATCGCCGTAGACGATCGCCGCCCCGGTCGAGTTCGTCGTCGGCGTCGCGCCGGCGAGCCGTATCTGGTTGCGGCTGTAGACGTAGCTCAGCGATGCACCGCCGTTCGCGCTGTAGCGGCGACCGGCTGTCGCGCGGTACCGGCCGAGGCCGCGCGACGGCAGCGTGGCGGTCGCGAGGAGCTGCAGCCGCATGCGCACGGTCGAGGCCGCGGCCCCGTTCGGATAGCGACGCAGGTACTCGCGATACTCGGCCTGCGCCGCGGCGAGTTGACCGGCGCGCTCGCGGGTCAAGCCGAGCAGCTCCTGCGCCTCCGCGCGACCCGGGTATTCCGGCTGGCGCACCAGTCGCGTCAGCAAATCGAGGGCCCGCGGAAAGTGATGCCCCGCGAGCGCCACCCGCGCCTCGCGCAGCAGCCGGTCTCGCTCCGCGTCCGGCAACGGCGGGTCGGTCGGCATCGTTGCGGCGATCGGTGCGACCGTCGCCGGCGCGCCGGCGAGAACCGCGGGCGCTGCTTCCTCGGTGACCCAGGCGTGAGGGTAGGTCGCGAGCGCGCTGCGCAGCGCCGCGTCGGCCGCGGCGCGGGTCGCGAACGGACCGATCCGCAACCGGTACCACGGGACCCCGTCGACGACCGCCTGCGAGACGTAGGCCTGGACTCCCTGCGAGTGCGCCGCGGCCTGGACCGTGGCCGCGGCGAACGGAGTCCGTGCGGACTCGAGGTTCACCGAGTAGCCGGTGGGCGGTCGCGGAGCGGCCAGACGCACGCTGCCGCGACGCGCGGCGGTGTGCAGCAGTCGCAGCCGCAAGCCGAAGCCGGACGTCAGCGGCATCACCACGATCGACTCGGGGTGGATGAAATCGAATCGCAGGGTGATCTCCCCGGGCATCCAGGATTCGACGCGGGCCCCACGGACGTACTCGGCGCCGCCGCCGACGAGCGGGAGCTCCGGCGGAATCGCCTGGGTCGGTGGTCCGCAATCGGGTCCGAGCATCAGCCGGATCGTGGTCGACTCGCCGTACCGCGTCGAGGTGTGACTCAGGTAGCGCATCGAGCACGCGAACTGCACCGTCAAGTCGACGTGGTTCGCCGACTCGGTCGCCTCGATCGACTGCACCAGCGGACCGAGCGGTGCTCGCGGGACGCCGAGCGCAGCGCGCGCGCGCGGATCGGCGCACAGGATCGCGATCAGCGCCGCGAGGCAGGACTCGCGCGCGGCGCGGCGCCGGGGCGGCGGAGGTCGCATCACCGACTCCGGGGCGCGAGCCGAGGCCGGGGCGGGAGCTGAGGCCCGGGCCTCTTCCACAGCGGCGGCGGGGGCGCCGCGTGGATGAACGACCACCCGAGCGTGTCGTGGCAGCGATCGCAGTCCTCGGCGGTGACGACGTGCTGCAGCGGTTTGCCGGTCGCGGCCAGTCCGTTGTGGCAAGTCACGCAGGCCGCGGTGCTTCCGCGGTGATCGAACGCGGCCGGCTGCCACGCGAGCGTGCCGTGGCACGCGCCGCAACTGCGGGTCGTCATCGCGTGCGCGATCGGCGTGCCTTGCGCGATCACGCCGTTGTGGCAGCTCGCGCAGGGCGCGAGCACGCCACGGTGATCGAACGTCGCCGGCAGCCACGCGAGCGTCGTGTGG
>JAJXYU010000237.1 GCA_021780395.1 Pseudomonadota bacterium | reverse complement strand
GCCGCGGCGCCCGCGAGGATCCGGTCGACGAGCGCCGCGAGATCGGCCGCGGCCGGCCGCACGCCGCCGAGGCAGTACGCGAGGATCGTCGGGTCCGGTGCCTCGAGCAGCCGCCGGAACGCCGCCTGCTCCGCCGCCGGCGCGGACTCGAACTCGGCGTCGAGGTAGCCGCGCAGCAGCTCGTCGATCTCGCGCGTCCCGCGCCGGCAACGCCAGCGCAGGCGGCCGAGCTCGCGCGGGTCGATCACGGCCATCGAGGGGTCGTCAGAGACGCCGGCGAACCAGCATCTGCTTGAGCTCACCGATCGCCTGCGCGGGATTCAGGTCCTTCGGACAGGCTTCCGTGCAATTCATGATCGTGTGGCAGCGATACAGCCGGAACGGATCCTCGAGCTCATCGAGACGCTCCCCGGTCGCCTCGTCGCGACTGTCGACGATCCAGCGATACGCGGCGAGCAGGGCCGCGGGACCGAGGTAGCGGTCGCTGTTCCACCAGTAGCTCGGGCAGCTCGTCGAGCAGCACGCGCACAGGATGCACGCGGACGGCCGGTCGACCTTCTGCTGCTCCTCTTTCGACTGCGGCCGCTCCCGATCGGGCGGCGCCGGCGTGCGCGTCTGCAGCCAGGGCTTGATCGATGCGTATTGCGCGTAGAAGTCGGTGAGGTCCGGTACCAGGTCCTTCACGACGGGGCGGTGCGGCAGCGGCGAGATCCGCACGTCCCCGTCGATGTCCTCGCAGGCACTGATGCACGCGAGCCCGTTGTGCCCGTCGATGTTCATCGCGCAGGACCCGCAGATCCCCTCGCGGCAGGAGCGGCGGAACGTCAGGGTGGGGTCGATCTCGTTCTTTATCTTGATCAGCGCATCGAGCACCATCGGCCCGCAGGCGTCCATGTCGAGCTCGTAGGTGTCGATCCGCGGGTTCTCGCCGGAATCCGGGTCGTAGCGGTAGATCCGGAACCGTCGCACGTGCTTCGCGCCGTCCGGCGCCTTGAAGACCCGCCCGTCCTTGTTCACCCGGGAATTCGCGGGTAGCTTGAACTCGGCCATCGATCCGTCTCCTCAATACGTCCGCGCCTTCGGCGGAATCGGCTCGACCTCGTCGGTGAGCGTGTTCAGGTGCACCGCGCGGTAGTCGATCCGCGTGCCGCCCTGCGCATCGACCCAGCACAGCGTGTGCTTGAGCCAGTGTTCGTCGTCGCGCGCCGGGAAGTCCTCGCGCGCGTGCGCGCCGCGGCTCTCGGTGCGGTTCGCCGCCGAATGCATCGTCGCGACCGCCTGGCGGAGCAGGTTGTCGAGCTCGAGCGTCTCGACGAGATCGGAGTTCCAGATCAGCGAGCGGTCGCTCACCTTGACCTCGGCGAACGAGTCGAAGACCTCCGCGAGGTGGCGCTTGCCGTCCTCGAGCGTCTCGCCGGTGCGGAACACCGCGGCGTCGCGCTGCATCGTCTTCTGCAGCGCGAGCCGGATCGACGCGGTCGGCCGCGGGCCGTTCGCGTTGCGCAGCCGGTCGAGCCGCGCGATCGCCGCGTCGGTCGAGTCCGCGCGCAGCGACCGGTGCGCCGCGTTCGGCTTCAGCACGCTGCGGCAGCGCTTCGCGGCCGCGCGGCCGAACACGACCAGGTCCAGGAGCGAGTTCGAGCCCAGCCGGTTCGCGCCGTGCACCGACACGCAGGCGGCCTCGCCGACCGCCATCAGGCCGGGCACCACGTCCTCGCCGCCGCCCGCGGCCGTGCGCACGACCTCGCCGTCGACGTTGCACGGGATCCCGCCCATGTTGTAGTGCACCGTCGGCAGCACCGGGATCGGCTCCCGGTTCACGTCGACCCCGGCGAAGATCCGCGCGGTCTCGGCGATCCCGGGCAGGCGCTCCTGGATCACCTCGGGCCCGAGGTGCTCGAGGTGCAGATGGATGTGATCCTTGTGCGGACCGACGCCGCGCCCTTCGCGGATCTCGATCGTCATCGACCGGCTGACGACGTCGCGCGAGGCGAGGTCCTTCGCGTTCGGCGCGTAGCGCTCCATGAAGCGCTCGCCCGCCGCGTTGGTGAGATAGCCGCCCTCGCCGCGCGAGCCTTCGGTGATCAGACAGCCCGCGCCGTAGATCCCGGTCGGGTGGAACTGCACGAACTCCATGTCCTGCAGCGGCAGTCCCGCGCGCAGCACCATCCCGCCGCCGTCGCCGGTGCAGGTGTGGGCCGAGGTGCACGAGAACCACGCGCGGCCGTAGCCGCCGGTCGCGAGGATCACGCGGTGCGCGCGGAAGCGGTGCAGCCGGCCCTCGGCCATGTCGAGCGCGAGCACGCCGCGACACTCGCCGTCCTCCATGATCAGGTCGAGCGCGAAGTACTCGACGAAGAACGTCGCCGAGTGCTTCAGCGACTGCTGGTACAGTGTGTGCAGCATCGCGTGGCCGGTGCGGTCCGCGGCCGCGCAGGTGCGCTGCGCGATGCCCTTGCCGTAGCGGGTCGTCATCCCGCCGAACGGGCGCTGGTAGATCCGCCCGTCCTCGGTCCGCGAGAACGGCACGCCGTAGTGCTCGAGCTCGATCACCGCGGCCGGCGCCTCCTTGCACATGAACTCGATCGCGTCCTGATCGCCGAGCCAGTCCGAGCCCTTCACGGTGTCGTACATGTGCCAGCGCCAGTCGTCCTCGCCCATGTTGCCGAGCGCGGCCGAGATCCCGCCCTGCGCCGCGACCGTGTGGCTGCGGGTCGGGAACACCTTGGTGAGGCACGCGGTCGCGAGTCCCGCCTCCGCGAGACCGAAGGTCGCGCGCAGACCCGCGCCGCCGGCGCCGACGACGACGACGTCGTAGCTGTGATCGGTGAACTGATAGTCCTTCATGATCCGAGGGTTCCCATCGAAAGCCGCAAGATCGCGAATGCGCCGGCGGCGCCGATCAGCACGTGCGCGAAGCGCAGCGCGACCAGCGTGACGAGCTTCGCGCCCCGTCCGTGCACGTAGTCCTCGACGATCACCGTCGTGCCGAGCCAGGAGTGAACCGCGAGCACCACGACGCACAGCCCCGCGAGGAACGCATCGAGCGGGCGCGCGAGCCACGCGTGCACGGTCGCGTAACCGAGGTTCGGCTGCGCGAGCGCCGCGATCACGAGCCACAGCGTGAGCGGCACGAGCGCGACCGCGGTCAGCCGCTGCGCCCACCAGTGCGAGGTCCCGTCCTTCGCGCTGCCGAGCCCGGTCACCTGACCGAGCGGGCTGCGCATTCCGGTCGACGCGCGATCAGCCATGGGTCGAACCTCCGAGGTGCAGCGCGCACGCGATCGCGATCGCGGTGAGCGCACAGGCGCCGACGACGACGAGCCAGCCGCTCGCGCGCCGCTCGCGCCGGCCGAAGCCGCGACCGACGTCCCACGCGAGGTGCCGCACGCCGTTCAGCAGGTGATAGAAGAACGCGAATCCGAACCCCGCGAGCACGAGGAAGCCGACCGGGCCGTCGACGAACGCCGCGAAGCGCGCGTACGCGTCCGGCCCCGACGCGGCCGCGATCAGCCACGCGACCAGCGCGAGGAGTCCGAGCGACAGCGCCGCGCCGGTTGCGCGGTGCAGGATCGACAGCGTGTTGCTGATCTGCCAGCGATAGATCTGCAGGTGCGGTGACAAGGGTCGTTCGCGTGGAGGCATGATCGTCGGGTTCCTCGGGTCGGGCGGCGGTGGGTATGGCGCGGCGGACGCGGCGGCCCCTAGAAGTCGATGCACCGGCCGCGCAGCTCCCAGTCGCCGAACCGGGTCGGCTCCGGGCCATCGCGACCGCCGACCTCGCGCGGCGGCGCGTCGGTCGGCGTGGGGAACGCCGGGGTGGCGGCCGTCCGGAGGACGGTCCCGCCCTCGGCCGCGCCGCTCGCCTCGCCGGCGCCGCGCGGTGCTTCGTCAGTTGCAATCACAACCGGAATTTTGCCAGAAAACCGGATGCAATCTCCACGAACATCGCCGGCAGGCCCTCACCCGGGGTTGACAAGCCGGAACGATTATCGATCAATGCAGCGCATGCCGCCGTCTCCGGGATCCTTGCCACAGCTCGGCCTGCTGCGCTTCGCCGGCGCCGACGCGATCGCGTTCCTGCAGGGGCAGATCACGAACGACGCGCGCCCGCTCGCCGCCGGTCAGGTCGTCCTGGCCGCGGTCGCGAATCCGCAAGGACGGGTGCTCGCGATCCTGCACCTGCTGCCCGCGCCGGACGGCGCGCTCGCGATCCTGCCGCGGGAGCTCCTCGAACCGACCGCCGAACGGCTGCGCCGGTTCGTGCTGCGCGCGAAGCTCAGGATCGAGATCGTCGGCGAGGCGCTCGCGGTCGCCGGCGCGAGCGGCGCGGCGCTCGCGGCCGCCGGGCTCGAGATCCCCGCCGCGCCGGACGGCTACCG
>JAJXYU010000283.1 GCA_021780395.1 Pseudomonadota bacterium | reverse complement strand
GGACACCGAGAAGATCAGGGTGCCGCCGGAGTTCACCGGCCCGAGGCCCGCGAACCAGGCCGCGCCCTTGCGCATGATCGTCGGAACCGACGCGAAGCTCTGCGTGTTGTTGATCGTCGTCGGCTTGCCGAACAGGCCGAAATTCGCGGGGAACGGCGGCTTGAATCGCGGCCGGCCGGACTTGCCCTCGAGCGACTCGAGGAGCGCCGTCTCCTCGCCGCAGATGTACGCGCCGGCGCCGACGAACAGGTGCAGGTCGAAATCGACCCCCGACCCCCGCACGTCCTTGCCGAGCAGACCCGCCGCGTAGGCCTCGTCGAGCGCGGCCTGGAATCGCGGGATCGGCTCGCCGAGGAACTCGCCGCGGATGTAGTTGTAGCCCACGGTCGCGTTCATCGCGTAACCGCCGATCGCCATCCCCTCGATCACCGAATGAGGGTTGTAGCGCAGGATGTCGCGATCGTGACAGGTGCCGGGCTCGGACTCGTCGGAGTTGCACACCAGGTACTTCTGAGCCGGCGACTGGCGCGGCATGAAGCTCCACTTCACGCCGGTCGGGAAGCCCGCTCCGCCGCGGCCGCGCAGGCCCGACGCCTTGACCGTCTCGATGACCTGCTCGCGCGGCGGCTTCTCCCGCAGGATCCGTTCCCAGGCCTCATAGCCGCCGATCCTGCGGTAACCGTCGAGCGTCCAGGAACGCTCCTGGCCCAGCGCCTCGAAGATCACCAGATTCTGTTCATACGGCATCGGTTACGCTCCGGTGCTCACTTCAACGCGTCCAGCACCGTGTCGACCTTCTCGGGCGTCAGGTCCTCGTGGTATACGTGGTCGACCATCATCATCGGCGCGCCCGTGCAGGCCGCGAGGCACTCCTCCTCGCGCTTCAGGAAGATCCGACCGTCCGGCGTGCTCTCGCCGACCGAGATGCCCAGCTTCTTCTCGATGTGCGCGAGCAGGGTCTCTCCGCCGCGCAGCATGCAGGAGATGTTCGTGCACACCGACACGTGATGGCGGCCGACCGGGTGGGTCTCGAACATCGAGTAGAACTCGGCGACCTCGTAGACCTGGATCGGCGGCAGCCCGAGATACGCGGCGATCGCATCCATCAGCGGCGTGGTGAGGTGGCCGCCGTTCTCGTGCTGCGCGGCGTGCAGCGCCGAGATCACCGCGGATCGCTTGCGCTCGGGCGGAAATTTCGCGACCCAGCGGTCGATTTCCTCGCGAAGGTGCTTGGAGAGTTCCACGCTCATCGGTCGATCGAGCCGAAAACGATGTCCTGGGTACCGATCACCGCGACCACGTCGGCCAGCATGTGTCCTTGAACCATCTCCTGCATCGACGCGAGGTGCGCGAACCCCGGCGCGCGGACCTTCATCCGGTACGGCTTGTTCGCGCCGTCGGAGACGAGATAGACGCCGAGCTCGCCCTTCGGCGCCTCGATCGCCGCATAGGTCTCGCCTTCAGGCACGCAATAGCCCTCGGTCATGAACTTGAAGTGATGGATCAGCGATTCCATGTCGCCCTTCATCTGTTCGCGGGGCGGCGGCCGGAGCTTGCGATCGTCGATCATCACCGGCCCCGGATTCCTCCTGAGCCAGTCGACGCACTGGGCCACGATCCGGTTCGATTGACGCAGCTCCGCCATGCGCACCAGGTAGCGGTCGTAGCAGTCGCCGTTCGTGCCGACCGGCACGTCGAAATCGACGCGGTCGTAGGCCTCGTACGGCTGCTTCTTGCGCAGGTCCCACTCGACCCCGGAACCACGCAGCATCGGCCCGGAGAAGCCGAGCTGCAGTGCGCGCTCGGGGCTCACGACGCCGATGTTCACCGTGCGCTGCTTCCAGATGCGATTGTCCGTCAGCAGCGTCTCGTACTCGTCGATGCACGCCGGGAAGCGGCGGGTGAAGTCCTCGATGAAATCGAGCATGCTGCCGCCGCGGCGTTCGTTGAGGCGGTCCACGTCCTTCTTGCTGCGCCACTTCGAGTACTGATATTTCGGCATCGAATCCGGCAGGTCGCGATAGACGCCGCCCGGGCGATAGTAGGTCGCGTGCATCCGCGTCCCCGACACCGCCTCGTAACAGTCCATCAGGTCCTCCCGCTCGCGGAAGGCGTAGAGGAACACCGTCATCGCGCCGATGTCGAGCCCGTGGGCGCCGAGCCACATCAGGTGATTCAGGATCCGGGTGATCTCGTCGAACAGCACCCGGACGTACTGCGCGCGCAGCGGCGCCTCGATGCCGAGCAGGCGCTCGATCGCCATCACATAGGCGTGCTCGTTGCACATCATCGACACGTAGTCCAGGCGATCCATGTACCCGATCGACTGGTTGAACACCTTGCTCTCGGCCAGCTTCTCCGTGCCCCGGTGCAGGAGCCCGACGTGCGGGTCGGCCTTCTGGATCACCTCGCCGTCCATCTCGAGCACCAGCCGCAGCACGCCGTGCGCCGCCGGATGCTGCGGCCCGAAATTCATCGTGAAATTGCGGATCTCAGCCATTGGTGTTCGCGTTGGTCAGTTGCGGGTCGTAGCGGTTGTCGTGCCGGATGACCCGTGGCACCAGGATCCGCGGCTCGATGCTCACGGGTTCGTAGACGACGCGGCCCTTTTCGGGGTCGTAGCGCACCTCGACGTTGCCGATCAGCGGAAAATCCTTGCGGAACGGGTGGCCGATGAAGCCGTAGTCGGTCAGGATCCGCCGCAGGTCCGGATGGCCCCGGAACAGGATGCCGAACAGGTCGAACGCCTCTCGCTCGAACCAGTTCGCCGACGCCCAGACGCCGGTCACCGAATCCACCATCGGCTGCGCATCGTCGGGGCAGTACACGCGCACCCGCAGGCGTTGATTCAGGGTGACCGACAGCAGCTGATAGACCACCGCGAACCGCCGGCCGGCCGGTGCCGGCGCGTCCTCCGGGCGAGCCGCTCCCCGGGCGACGCCACGACTGAAGCCGGTCGCGGTGGCGTCGGCGGTCTTCCATTCGGCGCGGCCGTAGTCCAGGAAATCGACGCCGCAGACGTCGATGCAGGACTCGAACCGCAGCGCCGGGTCGTCGCGCAAGGTCTTCGCGATCTCCAGCAGCCGGTCCGCGGGCACCGTGTAGGCAAGTTCCCCGGGCCGGCAATCGAGCGGCGTCGCGGCGTCGCCGAACGCCCGGCTGACCGAGCCGGCGAGTGTCGCGAGCCGGCTCCCGCCCGCGTCGCCGTCCTGCACCCCTGGCGGCGCCGTCATCGCCCTGACCTCGTCATCACAGGATCGCCTTGTTGCGCTTGATCTTGTTCTGCAGCTGGATGAGTCCGTAGATCAACGCCTCGGCCGTCGGCGGACAGCCCGGGACGTAGACATCGACCGGCACGACCCGGTCGCAGCCGCGCACGACCGAGTAGGAATAATGGTAGTAACCGCCGCCGTTCGCGCAGGACCCCATCGACACCACCCAGCGCGGTTCGCTCATCTGGTCGTACACCTTGCGCAGCGCCGGCGCCATCTTGTTGACCAGCGTGCCGGCGACGATCATCACGTCGGACTGGCGCGGCGACGGCCGGAACACGATCCCGAACCGGTCCAGGTCGTAGCGGGCCGCACCGGCCTGCATCATCTCGACCGCACAGCACGCGAGCCCGAAGGTCATCGGCCACAGCGATCCGGTCCGCGCCCAGTTGATGAGCTTGTCGACGGTCGTGACCTGGAAACCGGGGGCGGCGGCCGCGTCGTCGACGGCGTTCAATCCCATTCGAGGGCCCCTTTGCGATAGTCGTAGACCAGCGCGACGACCAGCACCAGCGCGAAGACCAGCATCGTGATCAAACCGAACACGCCGGTCGCGCGCAGGGAAACCGCCCAGGGGAAGAAGAACGCGATCTCGAGATCGAACACGACGAAGATGATCGCGACGAGGTAGTAGCGCACGTCGAAGCGCATGCGCGCATCCTCGAACGCTTCGAACCCGCACTCGTACGGCGAGAGCTTCTCGGCGTCGGGGCGACGGGGACCCGCGAACCATCCGATCGTGAACAACGCGAGGCCGAGCACCGCGGCCAGTCCCATGAAGATCAGAATGGGCAGATACTGGTCGAGCATCTTTGCGTGACTTGCAACTATCCGGCGGCGATGGAATTCGAGCGCGAATTCTAGCAGGAGAAGCGCTGGGATTTAATAGCCCGGCGGATAAAATATCCTCGCAGAAGCGCGTTCGCAGGAGCCGATACGAATGGCTGTCATCTCGCCGCCGCGACCGACCCGCGGGATCGGTGACGCACTGGCGGCGATGGTTCCGAACGATGGTGCCGACGGCCGGACTCGAACCGGCACAGGTTGCCCCACTAGCCCCTCAAACTAGCGCGTCTACCAATTCCGCCACGTCGGCGCGGACTTCATATCAT
>JAJXYU010000266.1 GCA_021780395.1 Pseudomonadota bacterium | reverse complement strand
TGCAGTGCGATCGCGGCTCGTGCGACTCCGAATTCAGCGCTGATGCCGAAGATGTCGGCGGGGGCGACCGCCGAATATTACACGTTGGTCGCAGAAATTGCGCTCACGCGGCACGAACCCCGGGTCGCGGCGCTCACCTACGTGGCGGCGGCCGCCGCCGATCCCGGCCTGTGGCCGCGGGCGACCGCGGTGGCGCAGGCGACGCTGCAGCCGACCGTGACGCTGGATGCGGCGCTGCACTGGATCGCGCGGCGGCCGGATTCGATGTCCGCGCACCTCGCCGCCGCCTCGGCGGCCCGCGCCGTGTACCAGATCGCGGTCGCGGCGGACAACTACCGGTTCCTGATCGCCCATTACACGGGCGGCGTCGAGCAGGCGTTCCCGGACATCGAGGAGCGGCTGCTGTCCGCGCGCAATCCCTATGCGGCGCGAGCGATCGCCGACCGCCTGGCCGCGTATTTCCCGAACTCGGTCGCGGCCTACCGTCTACAGGCGTATGCCGCGCTGCAGGCGGGGGATCCGCAGGCCGCGATCGCGGCGTTCGGGAATGCGATCGCACGACTGCCGGGGCCGGCCGCCGACGCGCCGAGCCGGCACCGGGCGCTGTTCGAGGCCTTTGCGCGCGCGAGGGTGCTGGCCGGCGACGACGACCCGCTCGTGCAGGCGGCGGCGCGGCTGCAGCGGGATCCGCGGCCCGGAACGCGATTCGACTACGGCCTGCTGCTGCTCGCGGCGAAGCGCTTCGAGGCCGCGCGCACGCAGATGCAGATGCTCGCGAGCGATGCGCGATTCGGGCCTGATTCGCTGCGGATACTCGCGCTGCTCGACTTTCAGCAACGGCGTGATCCGTCGGCGCGGGTGCGTTTCGAACAGCTGCTTGCCAGCGGGCATTACGTCGACGACAGTCATTATTACCTCGGCCTGATCGCCGAGCGGCGCGGCGACGCGCTGGGCGCGCTGCGCGACCTCGCGCACGTCCGCCATGGCGAGTACGTGCTGCCCGCGATGCTGCGCGCCGCACGGATCCTGCAGAGCAAGGGGGCCGGCGCGACCGCGGATGCGCTGCTCGCCGAGTTCACCCGCGACGAACCGCAGCGGGCACCCCGGATCATCGCGATCCGTGCGCGGATCGCGGCACGCGGCGGCGACCCGAACCGGGCGTACGCATTGCTGGACGAGGCGATGCGGGAATACCCGGATGACCCGGGCCTGCGATATGCGCTCGCGTCGATCCAGAATGCGGCCGGCGAGACCGCGAGCGCGCTCACCACCCTGCACGCCGTGCTCGAAATGCGCCCGGACGATCCGGAGGCGATGAACGCCTACGGATACACGCTCGCGGAGGATGGCCAGCAGCTCGCGCTCGCGCAGCAGTTGATAGAGACCGCGCTCGGCGCCGCGCCGGACGACGCCGCGATGCGCGACAGTCTCGCGTGGGTCCTGTATCGACGCGGGCATGCGGCGCAAGCGTTGCCGATCGTCGCGGCGGCGTACGCGGACCTGCCGAGCGCTGATATCGCCGCGCACTACGGGGAGATACTCTGGATGCTCGGACGGCACGCGGCCGCGCGGAAAATCTGGGACACCGCCGCGGCGGCCGATCCCGGCAACCGACTGCTGGAGCACACGCGCGCACGATTCACCGCGCCGGCGACGAAAGCACCGACCGCCACATCCGCGTCGGGAGCCCGCTAGGTTGCGCGCAAACCCCCCCGCATCGCCCGGCATCGGTGCCGCGAGCCGGCTCCGTGCGGCGCGCGCGTGCCTGCTGTTGGTCGCGGTCCTGCTGGCTTCGTGTGCCACCGTCGCGCCGATGCACCCCGCCGGGTGGACCGAGCGATTGCAACTGCTCCAACGGATCGGCAATTGGGACCTGCAAGGCCGGGCGGCGGTCGCGATCGGCTCACGCGGATGGCAGGCGAGCGTCGACTGGCGTCAGCACGCCGACCAGAGCGTCGTGCATCTGGCGGGGCCGCTCGGGATCGGCGCGAGCGTGCTGGCGCTCGGTCCCGACGGACTGTCGGTGAACGGATCGCCGCCGAGCCCGCAGGGCGTGGAGATCATGGAGCGGCGGCTCGGGTTCGCGCTGCCGGTCGCGAACCTTCGGTACTGGTTGCTGGGGATACCGGATCCCGCGGGCCCTTCCTCGGTGCGCTTCAATGCGCAGGATCGGGTATCGCATCTCGAACAGGCGGGCTGGACGGTCGATTTCCTGCGCTACCGGGTGCATGCGGGGGATTGGCTGCCGGCGCTCCTGGTGCTGCGTAGCGAGGGGGTACGGGTTCGTATCGTCGTCGATCAATGGAAAGGGGTGCGGTGAGCGTCTCCGCGATGCGCTACTGGCTGGCGCCGGCGAAACTGAACCTGTTCCTGCACGTCGTCGGCCGTCGGCCCGACGGTTATCACCTGCTGCAGACGTGTTTCCAGTTCGTCGATCTGTGCGACGAGGTGGGGTTGCGCGTCCGCGCGGATGGGGTGATCGAGCGGCTGCAGGGTGCCCTGGGTGTGGACGCGGAATCCGATCTGTGCGTCCGGGCGGCTCGTGCGCTGCAGCATGCGAGCGGCTGCAGGCTCGGTGCCGACATCGATCTGCGCAAACGGATCCCGATGGGTGCCGGGCTCGGGGGCGGGAGTTCGGATGCGGCGACGACGCTTCGCGCGCTGAATCGTCTCTGGGGCCTCGATTGGCCGGCCGAGCGACTCGCCGATCTGGGCCTTGGCCTCGGTGCCGACGTACCGGTCTTCGTGTACGGGCGCACGGCCTGGGCGGAGGGGGTCGGCGAGCGCCTGGTACCCCTGGTTCCGCCAGCGTCGCCGCCGGATACCAACTACCTGATAATCAAGCCGAAAATAGCGATCCCGACCGCGGAAGTGTTCCGCGACCCCGAATTGACAAGGAATACGCCGCCAATCACAATTGCCGGCTTCCTCGAAGCGGGCGGGCACAACGATTGCGAACCGGTCGTACGCCGACGATACCCCGAGGTTGCGGGCGCGCTGGACCGGTTGGCGCAGTTCGGCAGGGCTCGATTGACCGGAACCGGCGCATGCGTGTTCCTGGATTGCGGCACGCGGCAACGGGGTCTGGAGATCCTGCGGCAACTGCCGCCGGATTGGGAAGCGTACATGGTCCGAGGCGTGAACGAGTCGCCCCTGAACGGGCAGCTGGCGTCCTTCTGAGGCGCGCGGCGGGCATCGCAAGCGGTTGAATCGAGATGGGGTGTCGCCAAGTGGTAAGGCAGCGGGTTTTGATCCCGCCATTCGGAGGTTCGAATCCTTCCACCCCAGCCACTTTCCTCGAGTGAAGGGTATGTCGCAACGTAACGGCGTAGAGCCTCCGTCAATCGCGGTATTCACCGGGAACGCGCACCCGGCGCTCGCGATGGAAATCACCCGCCACCTGCGCCTTCCGCTCGGCCGCGCGCACGTCGGGCGGTTCAGCGACGGCGAGGTGAACGCGGAACTGATGGAGAACGTCCGCGGCAGAGACGTGTTCATCATCCAGCCGACCTGCCCGCCGGCGAACGATCACCTGATGGAGCTGCTGTTGATGACGGACGCGTGCCGGCGAGCGTCGGCCGAGCGAATCACCGCCGTGGTGCCGTATTTCGGCTACGCGCGGCAGGATCGCCGCCCGCGCGCGACGCGCGTCGCGATCGCGGCGAAGCTGGTTGCGAACATGATCGCGAGCGCGGGGATCGACCGATTGCTCACGGTCGATCTGCACGCGGACCAGATCCAGGGGTTCTTCGACATCCCGGTGGACAACGTGTACGCGACGCCGGTGCTGCTCGGCGACGCGTGGCGGCAGAAGTACGAGAACATGATCGTCGTGTCGCCGGACGTCGGCGGCGTCGTGCGCGCGCGGGCGCTCGCGAAGCGGCTCGACGACGCCGATCTCGCGATCATCGACAAGCGACGGCCGCGGCCGAACGAGTCGAAGGTGATGAACATCATCGGTGAAGTCCGCGGCAGGACCTGCGTGCTGATCGACGACATGGTCGACACCGCGGGCACCTTGTGCCAGGCCGCGGCCGCGTTGAAGGACGAGGGCGCCCTCAAGGTCGTCGCCTATACCACGCATCCGGTGCTGTCGGGCGCGGCGATCGAGCGGATCTCGAAGTCGGTGCTCGACGAGCTGGTGGTCACCGACACGATCCCGCTGTCGGAGGCGGCACGCGGCTGCGACCGCATCCGCCAGCTGAGCGTCGCGGGGCTGCTCGCGGAGACGATCCGCCGCATCAGCGACGAGGAGTCGGTGAGCTCGCTGTACATCGACTGAGCCGAGGCGAAGCGGCGAGCTTTTTTTGGTCGGCGTTCGGAATCGTTGGTCGCGACGTCCGAATCGCCGTTGTTGTCGAACTTAAACGGAGAACGTCATGAA
>JAJXYU010000323.1 GCA_021780395.1 Pseudomonadota bacterium | reverse complement strand
GTCAACGCCGCCTTCCGGCCCGCGGCGACGCGGCCATCGATCTGGGCGGATTCCCCGTCCAGCCGCGCCTCACCACGGAAATCGACCGGTGGCAAACCCAATGCCTGTTCGTCGGCGGCCCGCATGCCGTGCGCATCCCAGCGAATCTCGCCGAGTGGCGCGCCGAGCCGACCCCGCAAGTCCGCCCGGGCGTCGATCGTCCCCCGCGCGAGGAAACCCGGGAGGATCCAGTCGACGAGCGCGGGCGTGTCGCCGGCGAGCGCGGCCTTCACCGCAAGGGTCGGCGCGAGCCGTCCGGACAGTTCGAAATGGGCACGACCGAGCGCCAGGTCGAGCGCATCGATCGAGACGCCGTCGGCATAGGACAGGCGCGCCGGACTGCGAAGCGTCGCGGTCTCGCCGCGATACTGGAGCGTGCCCGCGTCGATGTGCAGCGCCCGTTCCGCGACGCTCCATCGCCCGCCGGCAGCGACGTGAACGGGACCGCCTGCGACCTGCGGGATCCGCGCATCGACCTGGAACCCGAGGCTCCGCGGCGGTCCGCTTGCGCTAAGGTCGGCATCCGCCTCGAACGCACCGACGCGCAGATGGGCGAGCCGCGCGCTGATCTCGGCCTGCGGATGGCCGTCGACGGTCGACAGACGGCCCGCCGCGACCAGGTCACCGGCGAGCGCGCGGGCGAAGAATGGCGCGAAGTCGCCGAGATCGCCGATGCCGAGTTGCGCCTGACCCGCGGTGATCGCGCCGGTGCGGTCGAGCGTGAACTGCGCGCCGAGCCGCGCGCTGTTCCACTCGGCATGGCGGATCTCCACCGCGGTCGTTCCGGCGGCACCTCGCCGCCACACCGCGACCGCATCGACCGGCGCGGCGCCGAGTCGCCCGGCGAGCCGGACGTCCCCGCCGCCGGTCGGCGCGAGACTGTCGCGCAACCGGGCCTCCAGGGTGCCGGGCACGGATCCGCGCACCGTGAAGCGCGAGGAGAATCGCGCGTCGGCGACCAGGCGGGACCACGGGCCGGCGATCCGTCCGCTGCCACTGAGCGTACCCGCGAGGCTCGGGGAAAAATCGGCGAGGGGCGGCCCGGCAAGCCGCCATTGCGCGCGCAGCGACTCGATCCAGGCTCCCGCGACGGTGCCGACCGCCGACGTGTGGCGCCGCACCGCAGTGCCGGTCGCGTTCAATGACCAGTCGCGACCGAGCAACTGGAGCCGGGATACGTCGATTGCGGTATCCCCGACGTTCCCCTGGACGCCGATGCGCAATCGATCGCCGAGCGCTGCCATGCCGCGCGTCGGACCGGACAGTCCGCTCGCCCGGCCGTCGAAAGTGAACCCGAGCCCGGCGGCGCTGCGTTGCAGGTGCAGCTGCAGATCCGATCGACCCTGCCAGGCCCGCCCGACCAGTGCCGCGAACGGCTCGATCTGCGGCACATCGACGTTCACATCGGCCTGGAACGGCCCGCCGAGCCCGAGCGTCGCCCGGAGGGCGAACAGCGGGTGGTCGAGACGAACCTGCAAGCGCCGCGGCGCCGGCGTCGGCAGCAGCCGCGCGTCGAACGCGACCGGTGACCCCGCGAACAATGCCGGCCGGGGCCCGCCGACGCGCAAGTCCGTGATCGAACCGCGCAAGGTCAAGCGGCCTGCGGTACCGGCGAGCGTTCCGTGCACCACGCCGAGCGCCGCCGCGCGGCCGAGCCGTAGCCCATCCACGTCGATCGTACCGGTGGCCGCGGCATCATCGAGACCCCCGCGCCAGTTCACGGTTGCGGCGATGCGTTGCCAGCCGAGATCGGGTCGCGGGCGCATCGCGCCGGCATCGACCGCGACCGCGAGCTGCGCCGATCGGTCGATCCAGTCGACGGTACCCCGGGCGCTCGCATGCAGCGCACCCGCATCGATCCGCAAGTGCATCCGCTCCGCCGCGCGCGGGCCTTGCAGCGACAGATCGGCCGATCCGCTGCCGAGCGTCGGCAGCCCGAGCAGGGTCTGCAGCGGCCCGCCCGAAGGCTCCGCGACCGAGATCCGGGCGCTGAGCTCGGCCGGATCGACGGCGAGCACGAGACGATAATGACCCGGCGCGTCGCGGCGAATCGCCTCGGCCTCGGTTCGCCAGCGGCGCGTCGACTCCATTCGGAACGTCCCTCGAGCCGCCAGGGTCGCGGGTCGACCCACCAGGGCCGGGCCGAGAACGAGGCGCTGAATCGACGCGCGTTGCAGCACGACGCGCGGGGTCGCGAGGATCCGCCGACGCGAGGTCGTGCGCTGCGGTCGGCGGATCACGTCGATCTGCCGTACCCGCAGATCGTCGACCCGGACCTCGTAGTGCAACAACGCCGTCGGCTGCCAGTCGAGGTCGACCGCCTTCGCGCTCAGCCATACGCCGCGGCGGTCCCGCAGTCGCACCTCGGTCGCCGACAGATGCGCGGGGAACTCTCCGCCGAGGCCCGAGATCTCGACCCGGTCGCGGGTCACCGCCCGCGTGATGGCTTCGAGCGCACGCCGTCCTTGCGCGGTCCGGCCGGCGAACGTCAGCATCGCGACGAGCACGACCCCGAGCGCGACCACCGCACCCAGCGAGACGACTGCGATTCGCAGACCGATACGCATCAGAACGCCTGGCCCAGTCCGACGTAGATCTCGTACGGATCGTCGCTCGGACTATACCGCCGCGCGGGCAGCGCGACGTCGATCCGGATCGGTCCGATCGGCGTGTAATAGCGCAGTCCCCCGCCGATGCCGACCCGCAGCACGTTCTGCAGGAGCTTCAAGCTCGCGCTGACCTGCCCGGCGTCGACGAACACGGCGGCGCCGAAGTTCTTGCCGAACCGCTGCCGGAACTCCAGGGTCCCGGCGATGATCGCGGTGCCGCCGATCGGCGTCGTCGTGTTCGGGAACACCGGACCGACACCCTGATAACGAAAGCCGCGGATCGTACCGCTGCCCCCGCCGTAGAAACGCTGATCCGGCGGCAAGCCGAATTCGCCGGCGCCCTCGGCGAGGCCCGCGAGCGCCCGCGCCGCGATCACGCTGCGCCCCGGAGCGGTCCAGCCGAAACGATGCAGATCGAGGTACCCGGCGAGTTTCAACTGCGTGATCACGAAAGTCGCGCTCGGCGAACCGATCGATCGCGTCGGGGTCACGGTGAGCGAATCGCGCATGCCCCGGACCGGATCCTGGAGCGGCGATGCGAGGCCGGTCGAATCGTAATCCAGTTCGATCGGCAACTCGATCAACGTGTATCGGCGCGACGATGCGGTTCCCGGCGGCTGTACGATGAGTTCGTTCGCGGTGGTGATGCCGGCGCTCGCGGTCCACACGCTCGAGAGCTTGCGCACCAAGGTCGCGCCGGTCGTCACCGCGGTCTGATCGTAGGCCACCAACGATTGCTTGACCGCGTTCACCGCGAATTGCAGCGATTGGTCGCGATCGCCGAAATCCGGTTTCACGAGCTTCGCCGAGGCGTCGTAGCCGAGTCCGGTGGTCGCGCTGCCACCGATGTTCGTGACCGCGGACGACACGCTGAGCCGCTCCGCATGCCCGAAGACGTTCCGATCGGTCCAGGTCACGCCGCCGCTGCCACCGAGATCGCTGGAATACGCGGCGTTGATCGACACCGCGTGTCGCGGCCGCTCGCGCACGACGAAGGTCACGGGGACGCCGTCGGCGGCGTCCGGCGCCTTGCCGACGTGCACGCTCACCGTCGAGAAGACGCCGACGTCGATCAACGCGGTACGCGCCCGCTCGATCGCCGGCGGCGAGTACGGCTCCCCCTGGCGCAACGGCAGGCGTCGCAGCAGGTAGCGCTCGCGGACACGCTTCAGGCCCTCGATCGAGATCGCGCCGATCCGCACCCTCGGCCCCGGAACGACCGGGAACGCGAGGTCTAGCGCTCGATGCGCCGCATCGAGCGTCGCGACCGGCGGACTGACCCGGGCGAACGCGTAGCCGTGGTCCTCGAGCGCGGTCCGCACGCGCGCGCCGCCGGCGAGCACCGCGGCGGCGACCGCGGGCTCGCCGGTTCGAAGTCGGAGCGCTGCAACGGCGAACGAGGGCACCGCGCCGTCGAACACGATCCGGCCGAGGCGATACTGCGGCCCGAGCGCGAAGGCCACGGCGACGGTCGCATCGGCTCCCGTCGCGATCCGCGCGAGGCGGTCGGGAAGCGACGGATCGGCGAGCGGTCGGCCGTCGATCGTGATCCGGACCGAGGACTCGTAATAGCCGAAGCTGTCGAGCACGGTCTTCAGGCGGTCGACGTCGGTCCGCGCGCGGACGATCAGCCCGAACGGACCGACCGGCGCCGTTCCGCGCAGCGTGCGCAGCTCCGAGGTCGCCGCGAGTGCCGCGTCGAGCCCTCCGTTTCCGGTCGGCTCGATCGACACGCGATAGGCGACCGGGTTGGCCGCC
>JAJXYU010000186.1 GCA_021780395.1 Pseudomonadota bacterium | reverse complement strand
GGCGCAGCCCCGCGAGCGCCCGCCGGGCGGCGGCGACGGTGCCGCCGAGCGTGCCCGTGGGCGTCGCCAGGATATCGAGCGCCCGCGCGCCGGCGATGTGGCGGATCTGGTTCGGCGTGTCGACGAGCTTCAGGCGCGCCAGCTGCCCGAGCGGAGTCCATCCATGGGTGCGGATCGGCAGGTGCTCGAGCTGGTCGAGCGACTTCTGCGGCGCGTCCGCCAGGCGCAGATACAGGTCGAGCGGCACGTTGCCCTCGGGCACGCGCGCGATGATCTCGCCGTTCAGCAAGGGGTACAGTTGCGCGTAGAGCGCGGCGGGCGTCAAGCCGTCCGCGGCCAGCGCGTGGAGCCGTGGCTCGATCTGCAGCTGCGTGACCGGATAACCGTCGTTGTTGAACAGATCGGTCAGCGCGGGGATCCGACGCAATCGCACCGCGATCCGATTCGCGAGCCGGCGCAACTCGCCGATGCGCGCGCCGAACACGTGGATCACGAAGGGCTGAGGCAGGCCGGACAGGCTCTCCCCGAGACGCTCGATCGTCGGCGTGTCGACCGCGAGCTGCACGCCGGGGAGCGTCGACTCCTTCTGGATCCGCAGGCCGATGCGGTCGAGCGCATCGACGCTGACGCCGGCCTTGAGCTTGACCATGATCTCGCCGGCGGACGTGGGCTCCGTATAGGCCGTGCTCGACGAGGAGCCGATGCGCGCATAGACGTGCGCGACCACCGGATCGGCGAGCAGCCGGTGGGTGATGGTGGCGACGACGGTCCGCGACTCGAGCAGCGAGCTGCCCGGCGGCAGCGTGAATGATTCGAGCAATACGCCCTCGTTCGGCAGCGGCAGAAAGTCGATCGGCACCAGCGCGAGGGCGACGAGACTCGCCAGCAGGACGCCGAAGGTGATCGCGAGCGACAGCCGCGGCGTGCGCACGACCAGCCTGAACAGGCGCTCGTTCCAATGGCGCAGCCACTCGAGGGCACGGTGTCCGCTACCGGACAGCACACCACTGCGCGCCCCGATGAAGCCGAGCCCGAGCGGGATGAACGTCAACGAGACCAACAGCGACGCGAGCAATCCGAACGTCATCGCGAGCGAGAAGGGGATGAAGAACAGCCCGACCAGACCGCCGACGAACAGCAGCGGCACGTAGATCGACACGTTGGTCAGCGTGCCGGTGACATCCGGCACGACGATGCTGCGCACGCCGCGGCGGATGCCCTCCCAGTGCGCGTCGCCCTGCTCCCAGCGGTGATAGATGCTCTCCAGCACGATGATCGCATCGTCCGCGAACAGCCCGACCGCGACGGTGAGCGCGCCGAGCGTCATCAGGTTCAGGTCCTGCCCGGCAAGATCGAGCGCGGCGATCGCGAGCACGAGCGACAACGGGATCCCGAGCGCGAGGATCCAGATCCCCCGGCCGCCGCCGAGCATCCAGAACAGTGCCGCGACCGCGAGCGCCATGCCGATCAGGAGATTGCGCCCGAGGTCCACCCCGATCAGGTGAACGACGTAACCTTGATCGTAGTCACGAATCCAGCGCACGCCCCGGGGCAGCTCGCGCTGCATCGCCGTGAGCGTCGCCTGGACCTCGCGCGTGACCGGCGTGGTCGCGGCGCCCGGCTGCTTGATCACCGTCAACGCGACGCTGGGCCGCCCGTCGAGCGAGACCGCATTCAAGGTCGGCACCGGCGCGCGCACGATCCGGGCGAGGTCACCGAGCCGGATCGGGCCATCGGGCCCCGGCACCGGAACCTCCTCGAGCTCGGCGACGTGCACCGGCAAATGTCGTGCCTCGATCAGCACGTCGTTGTGCCCGGCGGACAGGTAGCCCGCCGGCCCCAGCACCACCTGCGCCCTGACCGCGCGGGTGATCGCCGTGACCGGCACGTCGTATCGATGCAGTGCGCCGAGATTCGGCTGGATCCACAACGCCTCGTCGCCCGCGCCGTAGACGTTCACGTACTGCACCCCGGGCAGTGCGCGCAGCGCGGGGGCGACGTCGGCGAGCACCCTGCGCTCGACCTCGGCCGGCGCGACGCCCGCGGGAATGCGCACGGTGTAGTCGGCGACCTCGTTGATCGCATTGCCCATGATCTGCGCGAACGGGTGCGCAGCCGCCGGCAACTGTCCGCGCGCGCGATCGATCGCGCCGTTCACCGCCTGCAGGGCGAGTACCGGCGATGTTCCCGTGCGGAACCGGACGTCGATCTCGACCACGCCGTTGCCCATCACCGACCGCAGACTCTCGAGGTTCGGCAGCGTGAGGATCTGCCCCTCCAGCGGGTACACGACGAGGCTTTCGAGCTCGGTCGCGGAGGTGCCCGGCAGGTGCGCGATCACGCTGATCTGCGGGAAATCGAACTGCGGCAGCACTTCGACGGGGATGTGCAGGAACGCATATCCGGCGACGCCGAGCAGCGCGAGGAGCACGAGCGCCCAGAGGCTCGGGCGCATCAGCACGCGGGACATGGGGTTCGAGTCGCTCGCCACGGCGTCAGTCCGGCGGCGTGTAGTGCGCGGCGATGTCGTGGTGGAATTCGAGATAGGCGTTCTGCGCGACGACCCGCTCGCCGGCGCGCAGACCCTGTGCGACGAACGTCTGCCAGCCATGCACCGGCCCGGGGATGACCTCGCGCCGTTCGATTCCCTTCGAGGTGTCGACCAGCACGAACCAGCGCGCCTGGTCGAGCACCAGTGCGTCCGTCGGCACCGCGACCATCGATCGGCGACCCGCATCGATCGTCACGATTCCACGCTCGCCGGCGATCCACCGGTCATCCCGGCGCGGCGGCGCGCCGTCGTGATGAACCGCGGCGAGACCGACGACTTCGCCGCCGTCCGCGGCCAGCGACGCGGCGACGGCCACCACCCGGACCGGGACGGGCGCGGCACCGGCGCTCGGCCGGAACGAACCGGTCATCCCCAGGTGGATCGCGTCGGCGTCGGCGCCGTAATAGCTCGCCCGCACCCAGAGTTGATCGGCCGCGAACAGCGTGATCACCGTTCGCCCGGCGCTCACGCGTTCCCCATCGGCGGCGTCGATGGCAAGCACCCGGCCGTTCACCGGCGCGCGCAGCGTGCGCAGCGCGTTCGCCGCGCGAAGCTCGGCCGTCGCCGCCATCAGCTGCGCGCGGGCGGTCGCGAAATCGCTCTGCGCGACCAGGACCGCTTGTCGGGTATCGAGATCGAGCGCGAGCCGCTCGCGTGCGATCGCGAGCAGATGCCGGGCCGTCGCCGACCGGGCACGTGCGCCGCTCACGGCGGCCTGCCGACGGGCCAGCAGTGCGTCGATCTCTGGCCCGCCCAGGGTCGCCAGCGCTTCCCCGGCCCGCACGGTCGCGCCGGGCAGCACCCGGGTCGCGATGATCGCGCCCGCTTCGGCCGCACGCACGCGCACCGGCACGATCGGTCGTACCTCGGCGTACGCGGACAGTTGCCGTGTGACCGGAACGGCGGTCACGAGCACGGTCGCGTCGGTGGACCGGGCGCGTGCGGGCTTCGTGGAGACCGCCGGCGCGCCGCCGCATGCGGTCAGCCCGGTGCAGCAGGCGAGCACGGTCGCGAGCCCGGCGCGGCTGCGGAGGAATCGGGACCTCATGCGGGGTTTTTCACTGGCCAAGCGTCCACCACCGATCCGGCGTCCGTGACCCACTGGGGGCGGTACGCCTCACGTGGTCAGGCCCAGCAAGGGCCTGATCACCTGCGCGCCGTATTCGGCGCCGCAAGCCATCACGAGCAAGGCCACCGGAACCAGCCACCACGCAACCCGGTGCCACCGCGTTGCGCTCGACGCGGCGGGTTCAACGGTCGCTGGAAGCGGCGCCAGCAAACGCGCGATGCGATCGCGAAGCGCGCGCGCGTCGCCACCCAAGGATGCCTGCGCCGTCTCGCGCGCATTCCACCATGCGCGGGACGTGATCGCGCCCGCCCCGGCGTCCTCCACGTATCGAAGAGAAGCAAGGATCGCCTTCGCGAGTTCCGCTCCGTCGGCGCCATGCATGCGCGCCTCATCGTCGCGCGCGAGCTCGAGCGCTTCCAACCACCGCGCGAACCGTCGCGGCGCCTGCGGCCACGGCCACTGCAGGTCGGTCACGAGCTGCGCGAGCCAGATCCGCAACGGATCCCGGTGCGTCACGTGCGCCCACTCGTGCAGCAACGCGGCGCGGACCACGTCGTCGTCGAGCTGTTTGGCGAGAAACGGCTCGAACACCACCTGCGGTTGGATCAGACCCACCGTCGAAACCGCCGACGCCGCGGGTCGTCGCAGCAAGGCCCACAGCGCCCGCAAGCCGGCGCGCAGGAACAGCGCGACGAACGGAACGGACAGCGCGACCACGATTCCCGGGTCGACCGGACCCGGCACGGGGTCGGGTTCACGAATCGCCCAGCCGATCAGCCACAAGGCCACGACCAAC
>JAJXYU010000334.1 GCA_021780395.1 Pseudomonadota bacterium | reverse complement strand
CTCGGCGCTCGATCCGATCTCGACCGCGAAGATCGAGGAGCTGATCTACCAGTTGAAATCCGAGTACACGGTCGTGATCGTGACCCACAACATGCAACAGGCCGCGCGCGCGTCCGACTACACCGCGTTCATGTACCTCGGCGAGCTGGTCGAGTTCGACCAGACGCGCAAGATCTTCACCGCGCCGCGCGAGTCGCGGACCGAGGACTACATCACGGGGCGCTTCGGATGAGCGCGCCGCACACCCTGAGCGCGCTGGACCGCGAGCTCGGCGAGCTCGCCACGGCGGTCGCCGCGATGGGCGGCCTCGTGGTCGATCAGCTCGGCCGATTGCTCGAGGCGCTCGGCCACGCGAATGCGGCGGCGCTCGCGCCGATCGCCGCGCGCGACGCCGAGGTCGATGCGAGCCAGGCGGGGATCGAGGAGCGGGTCGTGAGCCTGCTCGCGCGCCTGCAGCCGATGGCGCGCGACCTGCGCACCGTGCTCGCGAGCCAGATGGTCGCGCTGGAATTGGAGCGCAGCGGCGATCACGTGAAGCGGATCGCGAAGGAGCTCGGCCGGATCCCGGGCGAGCTGCCGACCGAGGTCCGAGGGCGGCTGTCGTGGATCGGCAACCAGGCGCGCGGGATCCTGCAGCGGGCGCTCGATGCGTACGCACGGGCGGACGCGAGCCAGGTGCCGCAGGCCTGGGCGGACGACGCCGAGCTCGACCGCTTCTACAAGGAGTTCCTGTCGGACCTGCTCGCGAGGATGCGCGGCGAGACCGGCTGGGTCGACATCGGCGTGCGGCTGATCAGCATCGCGAAGAGCCTCGAGCGGATCGCGGACCACGCGACCAACGTCGCCGAGGAAGCGCGCTTCGTCGCGAGCGGCGAGCTCGCTGCGGCGCATCGCGGCGAGCCCTGAGCCCCTGAGTCCCAGCCCTTGCGCACCGCGCGGCCGCGCCGCCCCGGTCAGTCGAGGTTGCGCAGCAGCTCGTTGATCGAGGTCTTGGCCCGGGTCTGCGCGTCGACGCGCTTCACGATCACCGCGCAGTAGAGCGCATACCGGCCGTCGGGCGATGGCAGTGATCCGGGCACCACGACCGACCCGGCCGGCACGCGGCCGTAGAGGGTCCGGCCGGTCTCGCGATCGTAGATCCGCGTGCTCGCGCCGAGGTACACGCCCATCGAGATCACCGAGCCCGCCTCGACGACGACGCCCTCGACGATCTCCGAGCGCGCGCCGATGAAGCAGTCGTCCTCGACGATCGTCGGGCTCGCCTGGAGCGGCTCGAGCACCCCGCCGATCCCGACGCCGCCGGAGAGGTGCACATTGCGTCCGATCTGGGCGCAGGAGCCGACCGTCGCCCAGGTGTCGACCATCGTGCCGGTATCGACGTACGCGCCGACGTTCACGTAGCTCGGCATCAGCACGACGTTCGGCGCGACGTAGGCGCCGCGTCGCACCGTCGCCGGCGGGACCACGCGCACGCCCGCGGCCGCGAACCGCGCTTCGTCCCAGCCGGCGAACTTCAGCGGCACCTTGTCGTAGAAGCGCAGTGCGCCGGCCTCGACCGGCGCGTTGTCCGCGAGCCGGAACGACAGCAGCACCGCTTTCTTGAGCCACTCGTGGACCTGCCAGCCGGCCGCGGTCCGCTCGGCGACGCGCAGCGCGCCGCGGTCCAGGAGCTCGAGCGCGCTCTGCACCGCCTCGTGCGTCTCGGCCGGCGCGTTGCGCGGATTCAGGCTCGCGCGCGCGTCGAACGCGCGCTCGATCGCCGCGCGCAGCGTGGAATGAACCTCAGACACGAGTGGCCTCCCGTCGATCGAGCGCGCTCACCAGCGCGTCGCGGACGCGATCGCGGCTCGCCGCGGCGAGCGCCTGCCCCTCGGCGTCGGTGATGTAGAACACGTCCTCGGCGCGTTCGCCGACCGTCATGATCTTCGCGCCGTCGATCGCGACGCCCTCGGCCTTGAACACCTTGCCGACGTCGGACAGCAGTCCCGGGCGGTCGGCGGCGACGAGTTCGAGGATCGTGCGGCCGTTGCGCTCGTCGAGGCTGAAGTTCACCTGCGTCGGCGTCGTGAACATGCGCACCTGGCGCGGCGCGCGCCGGGTCACGGTCACCGCCGCGTCCTGCGCATCGCGCAGGCTCCGCCACAGCCCCCGCTCGATGTCGCGGATCCTCTCCGGATCGGTGATCAGCGCGCCGCTGTCCTCGAGCACGACGTAGGTCTCGAGGCTGAAGCCGTTCGCGCTCAGGATCAGCCGCGCGTCGACGACGTTCAGGCCCATCTGGTCGAGCACCGCGGTGGTGCGCGCGAAGCTGTACAGGCGCCGCGGCGCGTAGGTGAGCACCGTGGTGCCGCCGTGCTCGGCGAGCTGGCGGATCGCGACCAGCGGCTCCTCCTCCTGCGGGTGGCGCTCGGCGAGGAGCGCGGTGTGCCACGCGATCTCCTCGGGATTGAAGCGCAGGTAGTACGCGTCGGTCCATTGCGACCAGACCCGCTCGATGCGCTCGGGATCGAGCGTCTCGAGCCGCGCGCGCGCGGCGGCCTGCGTCTCGCGGATCAGTTCCTCCTGGTCGATCGGCTTCTCGAGGCCGCGCCGCAGCGCCTCCTTGGTGCGCTCGTAGATCTCCTCGAACAGCCGCGCCTTCCACGCGTTCCAGGCCTTCGGGTTCGTGCCGCGCACGTCCGCGACGGTGAGCACGTACAGGTAGTCGAGATGCGTCTGGTCGCCGACCCGGCCGGCGAACTCGCGGATCACTTCCGGGTCGCCGATGTCCTTCTTC
This sequence comes from Pseudomonadota bacterium, assembly GCA_021780395.1. The sequence continues at coordinate 1,649 of JAJXYU010000334.1, read as the reverse complement.
TGCGCGGTGATCGACAGCATCAGGTGGTGCTTCACGAGCCACGCGACCAGCCGCGCCTCGTAGCGCCCGAGCCCCTGTTCGAGGCAGAACGCCTCGGCGTCGACCGCGCCGAGCTCCGAATGGTCGCCGCCGCGGCCCTTCGCGATGTCGTGGAACAGCGCCGCGAGGATCGCGAGCTCCGGACGCGGGAGCGACTGCATGATCAGGCTCAAGTTCGGGAATTCGTGGTTGTACTTCGGCATCGCGAGACGCCGCAGGTTGCTCACGACGAACAGCGTGTGCGCATCGACCGTGTACGCGTGGAACAGGTCGTACTGCATCCGTCCGACGATGCGGCCGAACGCGGGGATGTATCGGCCGAGGACCCCGTACAGGTTCATTCGCCGCAGCTCGTGCGTGACGCCGGTCGGCGCGCTCAGGATCTCCATGAACAGCCGGTGGTGGCGCGGGTTCTGCCGGAACTCCTCGTCGATCAGGTTCGCGTGCATCCCGACCAGCCGGATCGTCTCCGCGCGCACCCCGCGCACCTGCGGGTTGCGCTCGAGCAGCGCGAACATCTCGAGGAGCGCCGACGGATAGCGGGTGAACACGTCCGGCCGGGTGACCTCGAGGGTGTCGTTGCGGACCTGGAAGCGGGCGTTGATCGGCACGGGCGCCGCGCTGCGGGTGAGGATCGCCTCGCGGAACAGCTGCAGCAGCATCTCGTTCAGCAGGCTCAAGTCCATCACCGTGCGGTAGTACTTCTGCATCAGCTGCTCGACCGCGAGCGTGAACGTCGCGTCCTCGTAGCCGAACAGCTTCGCCAGTTTTATCTGGTAGTCGAACAGCAGCCGGTCCTCGCGCCGGCCGGTCAGCAGGTGCAGGCCGAAGCGCACCTTCCACAGGAAGTTCTGGCCGGCGAGCAGCTTGTCGAGCTCGGCGCGGGTGAGGAAGCCGTGCGCGACCAGTTCACCGAGCGTGTCGGTGCCGAAGTGCCGCTTCGCGACCCAGCCGATCGTCTGCACGTCGCGCAGCCCCCCGGGGCTCGCCTTCACGTTCGGCTCGAGGTTGTAGGCGGTGTCGAAGTAACGGTGGTGCCGTTCGGTCTGCTCGCGCAGCTTCGCCTCGAAGAACTCCGCGGACGACCAGAGCCGGTCCGGCGCGAGCGCGCGCCGCATCCCCGCGAACAGCGGCTCCGGCCCCGCGAGCAGCCGGGCCTCGAACAGCGTCGTCGCGACGCTGATGTCCGCGAGGCTCTCGCGCTGGCAGTCGTCGATCGTGCGCACGCTGTGCCCGACCTCGAGCCCCATGTCCCAGAGCGCGGCGAGAAAGCGCTCGATCCGCGGCTGCCAGTCGCCCGACCCGCCCTTCGGCAGCAGCACCATCACGTCGATGTCGGAGCAGGGGTGCAGCTCGCCGCGGCCGTAGCCGCCGACCGCGACCAGCGCGAGCTCGGCCGCGAAGTGATCGGTGTGCCGCGTCCACGCGGCCTTCAGCGCGATGTCGACCAGGCGTGCGCGGTCGCGCACCAGCTCGGCGACGTGCTCGTCGGCCGCGAAGCGCTCGCGCAGCAGCTCGCCGCCGCGTTCGAGCACCTCGCGGAACGCGGCCGCCGAGAATCGTTCGTGGTCGAGGGTGTCGGCGGCGATGCGAAGGTACGGCCAGTCGCC
>JAJXYU010000038.1 GCA_021780395.1 Pseudomonadota bacterium | reverse complement strand
TTCGACGATCACGCGACCTTGTCGGCGCGGATCGACGATCCGGCGCTCGACGTCGACGAGGATACCGTGCTGGTGCTGCGCAACGCGGGACCGGTCGGCGCGCCGGGAATGCCGGAGTGGGGGAACCTGCCGATCCCGAAGAAGCTGCTCGCGCGCGGCGTACGCGACATGGTCCGCATCTCGGACGCGAGAATGAGCGGAACGCACTATGGTTGCTGCATCGTGCACGTGGCGCCGGAGGCGGCGATCGGCGGGCCGCTCGCGTGGCTGCGCACCGGCGATCGGATCCGGCTCGACGTGCCCGCGGGCCGTCTCGAAGCCTGCGTCGAGCCGGACGAGTGGCAGCGCCGGCGCGGGGAATGGCGCCCGCCGGCGCCCGAGTACCTGCGCTCCTACGCGGCCCTCTACCGCGCGCACGTGAGTCAGGCGCCGCAGGGATGCGATTTCGATTTTCTCGCCGGGCGCGCACCGACGCCCGAGCCACCGATCTACTGATACCGAGGAGTTTCCCGATGCAGACGAATCCGTTCAAGACGCGGCTCACGACGCCCGGGCACGTTCCGATGCTCGGGACCTGGCTCATGTCCGCGGCGCCGGCGGTCGCGGAGGCGCTCGGCTTCTGCGGATTCGATTTCCTCGTCGTCGACATGGAGCACAGTCCGCTCGACCTGGCGGATGCGGTCGGCTTGATGCGGGCGATCGCCGGGACGCCGTCCGAGTCGCTCGTCCGCGTGCCCTGGAACGACCAGGTCGACGTGAAGCGGGTGCTCGACGCGGGCGCGCGGAACGTGATGTTCCCGTTCGTGCAGAGCGCCGAGGAGGCTGCCGCGGCGGTTGCGTACACCCGCTATCCGCCGCAGGGCGTGCGCGGGGTTGCGGCGGTGCACCGCGGGTCGCGTTACGGACAGACCCGCGACTACCTGCATACCGCGAACGCCGGAATCGCGGTCGTGATCCAACTCGAGACGCCCGAGGCGCTCGCGCGGCTACCGGCGATCGCGGCGGTGCCGGGTGTCGATTCGCTGTTCCTCGGGCCGGGTGATCTGTCGGCGGCGATGGGCCGGATCGGCGAGATCGCGCATCCCGAGGTGCAGGCGTCGATCGCGAAGGCGGCCCGGGATGCACACGCGGCCGGTAAGCCGATCGGCATCGTCGGGGCGAACCCGGAGATCGTCGCGCAGTATCTCGGCTATGGCTACGACTGGGTCGCGATCGCCTCCGATCTCGCGATGCTGACCAGCCGTGCGGCGGACTTCATCGGCGCGATCCGGGGGCAGATCCCCGGCGCGCCGCCGTCCGGTGCCGCCTATTGAATCCGCGATGACCGGGCGCATCGCGTTGAGCGCGGGCGAGTGGCGCGCGGCGGTCGCGCCGGAGGTCGGCGGCGCGATCGTCGACCTCTCGTTTGCCGGGCGTGCGGTCCTGCGACCGACGCCGGACGAGGCGCTCGCGCGGCACGACGTGCGCCGCACCGGTTGTTACCCGCTCGTGCCATACGCGAACCGGATCGCGCTCGGGCGCTTCCGGTTCGACGGGCGGGAGTATCGCCTGCGCCGTAATTTTCCCGATGGGGCGCATCCGCTGCACGGCGTCGGCTGGCAACGGTCCTGGCGGGTCGTCGGCGCCGACGCGACGGGGTGCGAGCTGCGCCTCGAGCATCGGCCGCGCGGCGACGACGCGCTCGACTGGCCGTTCGCGTTCGACGCGGTCGAATCGGTCGCGATCGGTCCTCACGGTCTGCGGATCGAGTTGCAGGCGAGGAACCTCGAGGACGGCGAGGCGCCGCTCGGCTGCGGCTTGCATCCGCTGTTCCCGCGCCGCGACGGCCAGTGGTTGCGGTTCGCGGCGGACGGTTGGTGGCGCAACGGTGACGATGAGCTGCCTTGCGAGGCGGTTCCGGGCTTGCCCTGGGACGCCGACCGAGGGTTGAAGGTGGGAGAGCGGTCCATGGACAATGATCATTTCGGCTGGGGCGGGGAGGCGTGGCTCGTCGATCCCGACGGCATCGACGTGCGGATCGCCGCGGATCGCTCGTTCCCGGTCCTGCGCGTGTTCGTGCCGGCGGGCCGCGATTTCCTCGGCGTCGAGCCGGTCAGTCACGTTGCCGACGCGCTCAATCGACCCGCGCTGCGATCCGGGCGGATGGCGGTCGTGGCTCCCGGCGAGCGCGTCGGCGGTGCGATCACGATCGGCGCGGAGCGCCGCACATGATTGCCCGACCGCCAGGCGTGGCGCCGTTCCGCCGGGTGCTCGAGTGCGGCTGCGCGGTCGGCGAATCCCCGGTGTGGTTGCCCGAATCCGGCGAGTTGCTGTTCGTGGACGTGCCCGCGGGCCGCTGGTATCGCTACGATCCGGCGCGGGGCACGCGCGTCGAGTACGACGCGGGCGAGGCGATCGGGTGCGTCGCGCCGGTCGTCGGCGGCGGCTTCGTCGCGGGGTTGCGTTCGGGCATCTGGCGATTCGACCCTTCGGGCGCGACACGGGCGCTGCTCGCCGCGAATCCCGAGGACCCCGCGGTCAGCCGCTTCAACGACGGGCGCGTCGATCCGGCCGGGCGGCTGCTCGTCGGGACGATCGACGAGCCGAAGGCCGGCGGTCGCGCCGGCTTGTACCGGCTCGATCGACGCGGGCTCGCGCGCCTCGCCGACGGCTTGATGACGTCGAACGGCCTCGCGTTCTCGCCCGACGGCAGGACGCTGTATCACTCCGATACGCCGAGGTTCGTGGTCTATCGGTACGACTACGACGTCGCGACCGGGGCGGCGACGAATCGCCGGGTGTTCGCGCGCATCGAGCCGACGGCGACGGATCGCGGCCGTCCGGACGGCGCCGCGGTGGACGTGGAAGGATGCTACTGGAGCGCATTCTACGAGGGCGGCCGGATCTGCCGTTACGATCCCGACGGCCGGTTGATGACCGTCTACCCCGTCCCGGCGCGTTCGCCGACGATGCCCGCGTTCGGCGGACCGGGATTGACGACGCTCTACGTGACGACCGCCCGCGACCCGGACGGCCGGGGCGGCGACCTGTTCGCGCTGGACGTTGGAGTCGCCGGTTTGCCGCCGCGGGCGTTCGATCCCGATGCGTGACCCGATCCCCGACTCCGATCGACCACCGAAGGTGCCGTGATGAACCCCACTCTCCCGTCCGTCCAATACCGCTCGCTCGAAGGCCGCTCGGTGCTGATCACCGGCGGGGCGTCCGGGATCGGCGCCGCGTTCGTCGAGGCCTTCGCCGCGCAGCACGCGCGCGTCTGCTTCCTCGACGTCGATACGGACGCCGGGGCATCGCTCGCGAGCCGCACCGGCGCCCGCTTCATCGAGTGCGACCTCCTCGACATCGGCGCGCTGCGGGCCGCGGTCGCCGCGGTCGAGCGCGCGCAGGACGGGATCGGCGTGCTGGTGAACAACGCCGGCAAGGACGACCGGCAGGAGTTCGCGACGATCGAGCCGGCCGACTGGCGGCGGCTGCTCGCGCTCAACCTCGATCATCAGTTCTTCGCGAGCCAGGCGGCCGCGCCGGGAATGGCCGCGCGCGGCGGCGGGTCGATCGTGATGCTGGGCTCGGTCTCGTGGATGCGGGGCCGCCCCGGCATGGCCGCCTATACGACCTCGAAGGCCGCGATCAACGGTCTCACGCGCACGCTCGCGCGCGAGCTCGGCTCGTCCGGCGTCCGCGTGAACTGCATCGTCCCGGGCGCGATCCTGACCGAACGTCAACGCGCGCTGTGGCTCACGCCCGAGCTGGACCGGCAGTTCATCGAGCTCCAGGCGTTGAAGTTCCGTCTGACCGCGGACCACGTCGCCCGGCTCGCGCTGTTCCTCGGATCCGACGAGAGCGCGGGGTGCACCGGCGCGAATTTCCTGGTCGACGCCGGTCTCACGCAGAACTGACCCGCCGCGCGCGGGACCGGTTCAGGTCAGGGTCACGGCGTAGACGAGGCCCTGCGACTTCACGCGGCTCACGCGCCATTCGACCTTGCGCTGCTGCAGCGACAGCGCGACCCGGTCGATCACCAGGACCGGGCTGCCGGCCGGGACGCCGAGGATCCGCTGGTCCGCCGCGGTCGCGAGATCCGCGCGCACTTCCTCGCGCGTCGCGACGATGTTGATGCCGTATTCGGTCTGATACAACGAGTACAGCGTGTTCGGCAGTCCGGCGCGCTTCTCGATCCCGGGGAACAGCGGCGCGGGCAGGACGATCACCTCGTGCAGCGCCGGCTGTCCGTCGATCACGCGGGTGCGGGTGATCTCGACGACGCGGGTGTCGCGATCGAGATCGAGCTTCGCGCGCTCGGCCGAGCGCGCGACCCGGACCTTCACCGTCTCGCTGGTGCGCGCGGGCTTCAGCCGTTCCCCGCCGGGGCGGGAGATCCGGAAGAAGCGGAACAGCGAGCGCTCCTGCGTGTGCTCGGCGATGTAGGTTCCC
>JAJXYU010000132.1 GCA_021780395.1 Pseudomonadota bacterium | reverse complement strand
TCCATCCGCGCGAACGCATCGAGCGCGTCGTGGACCATCTGCTCGACGTGCCGGCCGAGGTGCTTGACCTCGCGGTACTTGTCCGCCGGACGCTCCATCGTCGCGAGCCGCGAGCCGATGTACGCGATCTTCTCGACCTCGTCGCCGATGCGTTCGAGGTCGGTGATCGTCTTGATGATCGCGACGATCACCCTGAGGTCGCCGGCCGTCGGCGCCCGCAGCGCGAGGATCCGGCTGCACTCCTCGTCGATCGCGACCTCCATCGCGTTGACCCGGTAGTCCTCGGTCGCGACCGCCTCGCCGAGGCGGCTGTCGCCCTCGACCAGCGCGCCGATCGCCCGATGCAGCTGCTGCTCGACGAACCCGCCCATCTGCAGGACCTGGTTGCGTACCTTCTCGAGGTCCTCGTTGAAGCGGCGCGAGGTGTGATGCATCAGATCAGCGGTTTCCATCGGCGGTCTCGTTCTGGCGGGCTGCGTGGCAAGGATTCCCGGGGGTCCATTTACCGCCGATCTCCGCCGCCGTCAACCGTGATCGCGGCGACGACGCGCGCCGGCGGGAAGTGCGCGGTGAAGGTGCTGCCCTTGCCCTCGGCGCTCTCGACGGTGAGCCGACCGCCATGACGCTGCAGCGCGTGCTTGACGATCGCGAGCCCGAGGCCCGAGCCGCCGAGGCCGCGCGAGCGTCCCGCATCGACGCGGTAGAAGCGCTCGGTGAGCCGAGGCAGGTGCTGCGACGGGATCCCGATCCCGGTGTCCGCGACCGCGAAATGCGCGCCGGCGGCGTCGACCCGCCAGCGCAGCTCGATCCGCCCGGTGCGCGGGGTGTACTTGATCGCGTTGTCGACGAGGTTCGTGAACGCCGACTCGATCTCCCGCGCATCGCCGTAGAGCCCCGCGCGCGCGTCGAGCTCGAGGCGCACCTCGGCCGGCCGCTCCGCGCGCGCGAGCGCGTCGCGCGCGAGCCGCTCGAGCATCGCCGGCACGTCGATCGGCGCCTGCGGCGCCTCGGCGTCGTTCGCCTCGAGGCGCGAGAGCTCAAGGAGATCCGCGATGATCGCGTTCATCCGTTGCGCCTGCGCCCGCATGTCGCGGATCGGCGAGCGCCACACCGGATCGATCTCGGGGTCCTCGGCGAGCGTGTCGAGGTAGCCCGAGATCACCGTGAGCGGGGTGCGCAGCTCGTGCGAGGCGTTCGCGACGAAATCCTTGCGCATCGCCTCGAGGCGGCGCTGCTCGGTCACGTCGCGTGCGAGCAGCAACGACTGGCCGGCGCCGTACGGCACGATCTGCAGCGCAAGATAGGACTCGGTGTCGGCCGGCGGGCGCATCACGAGCGGCGCCGCGTAGTCGCTCGAGTGCAGGTAGCGGATGAACTCCGGCGAGCGGATCAGGTTGTCGATCCGCAGGCCGACGTCGCCCGGGCGCTTCAGGCCGAGAAGGTTCGCCGCCCGCCGGTTGAACCAGACGATCTCGTACTGTCCGCCGAGCACGATCACCCCGTCCGGCAGCGCCGCGGTCGAGCGGCGCAGTTCCCGGAACAGCTGCGCGAGGCGTTGCTTGTGGTATTGCTTGCGCCGGTACAGGCGCACGATCTCGGCGACGATGTCGCCCCAGATCCCGCCGATCGTCGGCGGATCGAGCTGCGAGCGCAGCCGCAGCCAGCGCTCGAGGAGGTAGAGATTGCGCAGCTGCCACGCGAGATACAGCCCGACCGCGATCACGACGCCGAGCCATGGCGGACCGATGAACAGCCCGAGGATCAGGCCCAGCAGGACCACGAGCGCGAGGCGGGCGAGCGCGAACGTCCAGACGGCCTTCATCGCCTAGGCTTTTAGCAAATTTTCGGGCGGCGCGCGCCGCCCCGTGCGGCGCTTCAACCCTCGCGCGCGGAGAACCGGTACCCGGAACCGCGCACCGTCTGCACCAGCCGATCGAGCGCGTACGGCTCGAGCGCCTTGCGCAATCGCCGGATGTGCACGTCGACGGTGCGCTCCTCGACGTAGGTGTTGCCGCCCCAGACCCGATCGAGCAGCTGGCCGCGGCCGAACACGCGCTCGGCGTGCGTCATGAAGAAGTGCAGCAGGCGGTACTCGGTCGGCCCGAGCGCCACCTCGGCGTCGCCGACCGTCACGCGGTGGCTCGAGTCGTCGAGCCGCAGGCCCTCGAACTCCAGCACGTCCTCGCCACCCGCCGGCGAGGCGCGGCGCATCACCGCCTGGATCCGCGCGAGGAGCTCGCGCGGGGAGAACGGCTTGGTCACGTAGTCGTCGGCGCCGCCCTCGAGGCCGCCGACCTTGTCCTGCTCCTCGGCACGCGCAGTCAACATGATCACCGGGATGTCCTCGGTCTCCTTGTCGCGCTTCAGCGCGCGGGTGAGCTCGAGACCGCTCATGTCGGGCAGCATCCAGTCGACCAGCATCAGGTCCGGACGCTGGTCGACGAGGCTCGCGCGCGCGGCGCGGCAGTCCTCGGCCTCGCGGACCTCGTAGCCGGCGCGGCGCAGTCCGAACGCGACCAGGTCGCGGATCGGTTTCTCGTCCTCGACGATCAGGATGCGCTTCGCGGTCATCATCGATTCCCGTACGGCGGATTTCTTACACGCGAATTACACCGCCCGCATGTGACAGAACGGTGACGGTGCGCCCGGCCCCGGCCTCAGACACCCGGCCCCGGCCTCAGACACCCCGCTCGGCCTCGGTCGCGGCGACCTTGTCGCGCACGTACAGCGGCGCGAGCGCCGCCGGATCGATCCCCTCCCCGAGGGCGACGCGCAGCACGCCGAGGCGGGCGAGATCGCGCGCATCCGGCAGCGCGCGCGCATCGGACCCGCTCACCTCGACCCCGGCGAGCGCCGCGAGGCGCGGATAGGCAGCGAAGCCGCGACCGACCCCGCGGCGCGGCGCGAGCGCGTCCGCGCGCACCGATTCAAGCGGGTTCATCGACGCGGGCAAGTTCACCGACTCGAGGGAGTTCATCGACTCGAGCAGCCTCACCGACTCGATCGGGCCGACGCACGGCGCGATCAGCGGCGCGACGCCGCGCCGCGGATCGGCGCGGTAACATCCCCAATACACCTCCCCCATCCGCGCGTCGAGACAGGCGAGCACCGGGCCGGCCGCGACGGCAGGCCACGCGAGCGCCTCGAGGGTCGTGATCGGCACGACCGGGAGCGACGCACCGAACGCGAGGCCCTGTGCGACCGCGACGCCGAGCCGCACGCCGGTGAACGCCCCCGGGCCGACGCCCGCGGCGATCGCATCGAGCGCCGCGGGCCGCAGACCCGCCTCGGCGAGCAACTCGGCGATGAGCTCGAGCAGCCGTTCGGCCTGCCCGCCGGTGCCTTCCTCGTGGCGATGAATCATCTGGTCGCCGACCCGCAGCGCGACGGAGCAGGCTTCGGTCGAGGCGTCGAGCGCGAGCAGGCGCATCGGCTCAGTGCGCCTGCGCCGCCGCCGCCAAGTGCGCGCCGGGCGCGCCCCGCAGGCGCTCGACCAGGAAGCGCGCCGCCTCCGCCGCCGTGCCGACCACCGGGATCGGCGGCAGCGCCGCGAGGAACGCCCGGCCGTAGGACTTGCGGGTGACCCGCGGATCGCCGAGCACGATCACGCCGAAGTCCTCGACGTCGCGGATCAGGCGACCGACGCCCTGCTTCAGCGCGAGCACCGCCTGCGGCAGCTGATGCTCGGTGAACGGGTTGCCGCCGCGCCGGCGGATGCCCTCGAGCCGCGCGGCGAGCAGCGGATCGTCCGGTGCGGCGAACGGCAGCTTGTCGATCGCGACGATCGCGAGCGCTTCGCCCTTCACGTCGACGCCTTCCCAGAAGCTCCCGGTCGCGAGCAGCACCGCGTTGCCGAGATCGCGGAAGCGCGCGAGCAGCGCCTCGCGTGGCGCCTCGCCCTGCACGAGCAGCGGGAACGACGGCGTCGGGAAACGCCGCTTGAGGCACTCTATCCCCTCGGCGAGCGCGCGGTGACTGGTGTACAGCAGGAACGCGCGGCCGCCGCTCGCCTCGAGCAAGGGCGCGCAGGCCTCGATGAACGCCTCCGCATAAGCCGGCGAGGCCGGCTCGGGCATTCCGGGCGGCAGGTAGAGCCGCGCCTGCTCGCGAAAGTCGAACGGGCTCGCGATCGCGAGCGTGCGGGCGTCCTCGAACCCCACGCGCGCCGCGAAATGGGAAAAGTCGTCCGCGATCGCGAGCGTCGCCGACGTGAAGATCCAGGTCGCGCCGCTGCCATCGACCGCCTCGCGCAGGCGCGACGCGACCTCGAACGGCGTGAACTGCAGCGCGAAGCCGCCGTGGGCCGCCTCGGCCCAGCGCAGCCCGTTCGCGTCCTCCGCCGCGACCAGCTCCGCGAGCGCCGCGGCGCTCGCGCGCGTGCGGCGCACGCAGTTCGCGACGCCGGCGCCGGCGCCCAGCGCCTCGAGGTCGGTC
>JAJXYU010000021.1 GCA_021780395.1 Pseudomonadota bacterium | reverse complement strand
TGAACGCCGAGGAGGTCGCCGCGCGGCGCGCGGTCGGCTGGGTGCCGCGCGCGGAGCTCGAGTCGGACGCGGTGCTCGCGCGCGTGATCGACGCGATCGCCTCGGGGCGCTTCTCGCCGGACGACGGCGCGGCGGCGCGGCGGGTCGTCGACCGGCTGCTCGCGGACGGCGAGCCCTATCTCGTGCTCGCGGACTTCGCCGACTACGTGCGCGCGCAGGAGCGCGTCGACGAGCTCTACCTGCATGAGGACGAGTGGAGCCGCAAGTCAGCGCTCAACGCGCTCAACATGGGCTACTTCTCGAGCGACCGCAGCGTGCGCGAGTACGCCGACGGGATCTGGGACGTGAAGCCGGTGCTATGAGCGGCCGGGTCGCGCGGTGAGCGTCACCGCGATCAGTGATTTCGACCTGTACCTGTTCGGCGAGGGCAGGCACGAGCGCATCTACGAGCGGCTCGGCGCCCATCCGGGCGAGACCGACGGCGTCGCGGGCACGAGGTTCGCGGTCTGGGCGCCGAACGCCGAGCGCGTCAGCGTGGTCGGTCCGTTCAACGAATGGGACGGGCGGCGCGATCCGCTGCGCGCGCGCGGCAGCTCCGGGGTCTGGGAGGCGTTCGTCCCGGACGTCGGCGTCGGCACGGTCTATAAATACGAGATTCGCACGCGCGCCGGCGCGCTGATCCTGAAGTCCGACCCCTACGGTTTCGCCGCGCAGTTGCGGCCGGAGAACTGCTCGGTCGTCGCCCGGATCGATGCCCATCCCTGGACCGACGGCGAGTGGCTCGACGCGCGCGGGAGGGGCGATCCGCGACGGCGACCGATCAATATCTACGAGGTGCACCTCGGCTCGTGGCGGCGACCGTGGCAGGAGCGGCGGCCGCCGTTCATGAGCTGGCGCGAGGCGATCCTGCAGCTGATCCCGTACGTCGCCGAGCTCGGCTACACCCACGTCGAGCTGATCGGCGTCGCCGAGCATCCGCTGGACGCGTCCTGGGGCTACCAGGTCACCGGCTACTACGCGCCGACCGCGCGCTACGGGGCGCCCGAGGACCTGATGGCGTTCGTCGACGCCTGCCACCGCGCCGGGATCGGCGTGATCCTCGACTGGGTTCCGGGGCACTTTCCCCGCGACGAGCACGGGCTCGCGCGCTTCGACGGCACCGCGCTCTACGAGCACGAGGACGCGCGTCTCGGCGAGCACCCGGAGTGGGGCACGAAGGTGTTCAACTTCGGCCGGCACGAGGTGCGCAACTTCCTGGTCGCGAACGCGCTGTACTGGTTCGACCGCTACCACGTCGATGGGCTGCGCGTCGACGCGGTCGCCTCGATGATCTACCTCGACTACAGCCGCGCGCCGGGCCAGTGGCTGCCGAACCGCCACGGCGGACGCGAGAACATCGAGGCGATCGAATTCCTGCGGGAGATGAACGACGCGGTGCACCGCGCGCATCCCGGCGCGATCACGATCGCCGAGGAGTCGACCGCATTTCCCGGCGTCTCGCAGCCGCCGGCGAACGGCGGGCTCGGGTTCAACTTCAAGTGGAACATGGGCTGGATGAACGACACGTTGAAGTACGCGGCGCTCGATCCGATCTACCGGCGCTTCGAGCACCGGCTGATCACGTTCTCCTTCATGTACGCGTGGAGCGAGAACTTCATCCTGCCGATCTCGCACGACGAGGTCGTGCACGGCAAGCGCTCGTTGCTCGACAAGATGCCGGGCGACGAATGGCGCAAGCGCGCGAACTTCCGGCTGTTCCTCGCGTACCAGATCGCGCACCCCGGCAAGAAGCTCCTGTTCATGGGCTCGGAGTTCGGCCAGTGGCGCGAGTGGCGCGACTACGACCAGCTCGACTGGACCCTCGCCGCGGAGCCCGCGCACGCGATGCTGCGCGACTGCGTGCGCGAGCTCAACGGGCTCTACCGGGCGCAACCGGCGCTGCACGGGAGCGATTGCGATCCCGAGGGCTTCCGCTGGGTGGACCTGCACAACGACGCGGAGAGCGTGTTCTCTTTCGAGCGGCGCGCGACCGGCGGGGATCCCGGCGGATCGATCCTGTGCGTGTTCAACGCGACCCCGGTGCCGCGCGACCGCTACCCGCTCGGCGTGGCCGCGCCCGGCGAGTACCGCAAGCTCCTCGATACCGACGAGCCGCGCTTCGGCGGTTCCGGCTACGGGCGCGCCGCGACCTTCGCGAGCGTGAACGAGGGCTGGCAGGGCTTCCCATGCACGCTGCGCGTCGACCTGCCGCCGCTCGCCGCGGTGTTTCTCGTGGGCTCGAACGAATCGTGATCCCGGTCCAGGCCGGACTGCCGCGGCCCCTCGGCGCGACGTCGACGCACAAGGGGGTGAACTTCGCGCTGCAGTCGCGCGACGCGACCCGCGTCGAGGTCGCGTTCTATGCGCCGGACGGCCGCGAACGGACCCGGTTCGCGCTGCCCGAGCGCACCGGCGACGTCTGGCACGGGCTCGTGGCCACGCATGACGCCGGGTCGGGCACCGAGTATGCGTTCTTCGTCGAAGGGCCGGACGACCCCGCGAAGGGGCTGCGGTTCGCGCCGACGACGCCGCTCGTCGATCCGTACGCGCGTGAGTTCGTCGCCGGGCCGCCGCCGCGCGCGCGGGTGATCGACGGGCAGTTCGACTGGAACGGCGACCGCGCGCCCGCGGTGCCGTGGCGTGACACGCTGATCTACGAGCTGCACGTGAAGGGCTTCACCATGCGCCATCCCGAGGTGCCCGAGCGGTTGCGCGGCAAGTACCTCGGGCTCGCCGCGCCCGCGGTGACCCGGTACCTCGGCGGGCTCGGCGTGACCGCGGTCGAACTGCTCCCGGTCCAGGCGTTCCAGAGCGAAGCGACCCTGACCGCGCGCGGGCTGGTGAACTACTGGGGTTACAACCCGGTCGCGTGGTTCGCGCCGGCGCCGCAGTACGCGATCGCTGATCCGACGAGCGAGTTCAAGACGATGGTGAAGGCGCTGCACGCGGCCGGGATCGAGGTGATCCTCGACGTCGTGTTCAACCACACCGCCGAGGGCAACGAGCAGGGGCCGACGCTGTCGCTGCGCGGGATCGACAACGGCGTGTACTATCGGCTCGACCCGCGCGACCCGCGGTACTACGAGAACCTCACCGGCTGCGGCAACACGGTGAACTGCGAGGACCCGACGGTGCGCGCGCTGATCCTCGACTGCCTGCGCTACTGGGTCGAGGAGATGCACGTCGACGGCTTCCGCTTCGATCTCGCGACGGTGCTCGCGCGGACCGCGCATGGCTTCGATCCGGCGGCGCCGCTCCTCGCGGCGATGCGCGCCGATCCGGTGCTCGCCTATGCGAAGCTGATCGCCGAACCCTGGGACGTCGGCTTCGGGGGCTACCAGCTCGGCCGTTTCCCGGCGGGCTGGTCGGAGTGGAACGACCGCTACCGCGACACGATGCGGGGGTTCTGGCGCGGCGACCCGGGGCGGATCGGCGAGTTCGCCGAGCGCCTCGCGGGGTCCAGCGACCTGTTTCGGCACGGCGGGCGCCGGCCGACCGCGAGCGTGAACTTCGTGACCGCGCACGACGGCTTCACGCTCCACGACCTGGTCGCGTACAACGACCGGCACAACGAGGCGAACCTCGAGGGCAACGCGGACGGGCACACGAACAACCTGAGCTGGAACTGCGGCGTCGAAGGGCCGACCGACGATGCGGCGGTGAACGCGTTGCGCACGCGGCAGATGAAGAACTTCATCGCGACACTGCTCCTGTCGCAAGGCGTGCCGATGCTGCTCGCCGGGGACGAGTTCGCGCGCACGCAGCGCGGCAACAACAACGCATACTGCCAGGACAACGAGATCGCCTGGGTCGACTGGTCGCGGCTCCCGGCGCACGCCGGCCTCGCCGCGTTCGTCACCGCGCTGGTGCGCATCCGCGCGACCCACCGCGAGTTCCGCCGCGACACGTTCTTCAAGGGCACGCCGCAGCGCGCGGGCGGCAAGGACGTCACCTGGTTGCACCGGGACGGCCGCGAGATGCAGCAGGCGGACTGGGTCGACCCCGAGCAGCGCGTGCTCGGCGCGTGGCTGCGGCGCGGCGACGGTTCGGGCGGGCTCCTGCTGCTCGCGAACGCGGGCGACGGGCCGGTAGACTTCGCGTTGCCGGCGGCGCCGTCCGGTCCCTGGCAGCGCCTCCTCGACACCGCGACCGAGCCGTTCGACGCGCCCTGGAACGCCCCGGCCGAGCGCTACCCGCTCGCCGCCCGCAGCCTCGCGCTCCTCGAACGATGACGCGCGAGGAGCTGATCCTGCGGCTCGCGCGCCTGCACGGGATCGGCGAGGGCTATCACGACTACCGTGGCCAGTGGGAGCGGTTCGGCGCCGACCGGCTCGCGGCGATCCTGCGGACGATGGGCGTCGCGGTCGACGACGTCGCGGCGCTGCGCGCGCGCCTCGCGGACGCCG
>JAJXYU010000089.1 GCA_021780395.1 Pseudomonadota bacterium | reverse complement strand
GCTACCACACCGCGGTGGCCCCGTTCTGCAGCCTCGCCGCCCGCAGCTTCTTCCGCAGCTTCTTCAGCCAGTTCTAACGAAGGAACGGTCATGAACCGCAATTCGCTTCGCTCGCTCGAGACCGCCGCGGCAGCCCTGCTCGCGCTCGCCGCATCGCTCCTGATGGCATCGCCGGCCGTCGCCGATTCGTCGGCGAACAACGAACTGCGCCTCGGCGCCTACCTCGTGTTCTACAACGCGTCCGCGGACGATCTCTCGGGACCGTTCGTGCCGCCGGGGGTCAACCTCAAGGTGCAGGACGTGCAGACGCTCTATGCCGCGTACATCCGCCGGCTGTCGCCGCATTTCGTGATGGAGCTCGCGTTCGGATGGCCGCCGCTCACGAAGACGCAGGGCAAGGGGCCGGCGACCCTGGGTTCGGTCCCGTACAACGGCGTCGTGATCTCGACCGCGCGATGGGTGTCGCCGACGCTGCTGCTGAACTATGAATTCGGCGACCCGAACGCGCGGCTGCGCCCGTACATCGGCCTCGGCGTGAACTACACCACCTTCATCGACCGGCAGTCGACCGCGGCGGGCAATGCCGCGAGCGGCGGACCGACGCGGCTGTCGCTCAGCGCCTCGGTCGGACCGGCGGCGACGCTCGGCATGGCCTATCGGATCGCGCCGCACTGGCATGCGTATGCGTCGTTCGCCTACGCGCAGATCGAGTCCGACCTGACCGCCAACACCGCGGGCGAGATCCGCAGGACCCACGTGAATTTCCGGCCGAGCTCGATCATCCTGTCGGTGGGATATTCTTTCTGATGACGCGGACGGCTTGAGCGCCGACTCCGGCCGCGACGTCTGCGCGGTCCTCGTCAGCTTCCATCCGGACGCGGCGCTGCCGCGGCGGGTGGCCGCGGTCGCCGCGCAGACTGGCGGCGCGGTGCTCGTCGATAACGGCTCCGACGCGGGCACGCTCGAGATGCTGCGCGAACTCGCCGCGGCGGATCGCAGGATCGAGGTGATCGAGAATCGCGCGAACCTCGGCGTCGCTCGTGCATTGAACCTCGGCGCGGCGCGCGCCGCCGAGCGCGGCTTCACCTGGCTGCTGCTGCTCGACCAGGACAGCGAGGTCGAGCCCGATCTCGTCGAGGCACTGTTCACGGCGCGCGCGGCGTTCCCGGATCCAGAACGCCTCGCGCTCATCGGCGCGGGCTTCGAGGAGCCCGCTCGCCGGCGCCCCGACCATGCCGCCCCCGCGAGCGCGGCGGGCGCGGACGCCGCCGAGGACCCGCCCGGCGGAACCCTCGGGCTGCCGCCGTGGCAGGAAGTGGAGACCGCGATCACCTCCGGCTCGCTGCTGTCGGTCGCGACCTACCGACGGATCGGTGCGTTCCGCGACGAGCTCTTCATCGATTACGTCGACGTCGACTACTGCCGGCGCGCGCGCGCGGCCGGATACGCGATCGCGATCACCCGTCGACCACTGATGGCGCATGCGATCGGCGCGCCCACCGCGCATCGGTGGCTCTGGCTCGAGAAATGGACACGCAACCACTCGGTCGACCGCCAGTACTACATCGCGCGAAACGACACGGTGATGCTGCGCGAAGGCGGGCGGTATCCGTATGGCGCCTGGGCGCTGAAAAGCCTCGCTCGCCGGCTGCGTTCGGCGAAGCGCGTCCTGCTCTACGAGGACGCGAAGGCCCGCAAGCTCGCGGCACTCGGCCACGGATGGTGGGACGGCCTGCGCGGCCACCTTGGGCCCCGCGGGACGCGCGCCGCACCGCAATAGCCGGACCCGCCTCACGCGAATTCTGTGACCGAGCGAACGGCGCGGCACGGCGCCCACCCGCAGAATTGATCCACAAGGCACGGACCCGGCACGCGACCGATGTCCGACGGTCGCCCGGAAGGAATCGGTCCATCACATGGGAAACCTGGCCACGGAATCGCTGCTCACGGCACTCGCCGGCGAACTCGACTGCAGCCACGTGGCCGTGAACGCGGCCGGAATCGTGGAACGCATCCACGCGCGACACCCGAGCGAGGCGACCGGCACACTGGTCGCGATCACCCGCGATGTGCTCGGTCCGCTCCTGCGCGACGGCGCGGGCGCGCGGGTGCTGAACCGGATCCGGCTGCAGCCCGACGCGCCGGTATTGGGCTTCCGGATCGCGGTCGCACCGCTCGACCGGACCGACCCCGGCGCCGGCGTCGTCGCCGCGTTCCGCCTGCTCGAGCAGACCCCGTTCACGAACGAGGAACTGGTCCGCCTGACCGAGGCGGTGCCACGGATCGCGCGCATGGTCGCGGCCTGGGTCGAACCCGAAACCGGACTGCTGCGCTGGAGCGCGTTCGAAGAAGAGATCGCGCGACGCACTGGGTCGCGACTTTCGTGCCTGGTCTACGGGAATCTCGACCAGTTGCATCTCATTAATGAGATGGTCGGATTCGAGACCGGCGACCGGGTGATCCGCGACGCCGGCCGCGCCTGGCGATCACAGCTGCGGTCGCTCGACGCCCTCGGGACGCACCTGTCCGGCGATCGCTTCATCGCGATCCTGTTCGGTCAGACCTTGAACCACGCGCGCACCTGGGCCGAACGGATGCGCGAGGCGATCCACGAAATCCGGGTCGATGGACGCCAGCGGGGGGTCAGCGCGAGCTTCGGCGTCGTCGCGATACCGCCGGATCAGGGGTATCAACACGCGCTGGCCGCCGCGGAGACCGCCTGCCGGGTCGCGAAGGAGCGCGGCCGGGATCGCGTGGAGATCTACGAGGACGGCGACGCCACGATCATCCGCCGCCACGTCGCGGTGCGCGAGTCCGATAGCCTCGCCGAGACCCTGGACGGCGATCGTCTGGTGCTCTATGCGCAGCCGATCCTGCCGCTCGCGGCCGGCGCCACACCGCATCACTACGAGATCCTCGCGCGCGTGCAGTGTGCCGATGGCGACACCGTCTCGCTCGGCAGCTTTCTCGAGGCCGCCGAGCGCTATCAGCTGCTCGAGCGCCTGGACCGCTGGGTCGTCTCGCGCGCGGTCGCAATGCTCGCACCGTTCGCCGCGCCGCTCGGCACGCTCGGTGCGAACTTCGCACTCAACCTGACCGGGCAATCGCTGAGTCAACCGGAGTTCGCGGACTTCGTGCGCACCGAGATCAAGGGCCACGCCCTGCCCCGCGGACTCCTGGACTTCGAGTTCACCGAGATCGCGGCCGCGCACAACCTGAATGCGACGCGCCGCTTCATCGCGCGCATGGCGGAGATCGGCTCGCGGGTCGCGCTCGACGACTTCGGCACCGGCGTGTCCTCGCTCGTGCACCTGAAGGATCTCGACGTCTTCCGGATCAAGATCGACGGCAAGTTCGTCCGCGACGTACTGCAGAGCAGCCGATCGCGGGCGCTGATCCGCGCGATCGTGCAGATCGCCGGGGAGCTCGGCCTGGAAACGGTCGCCGAATTCGTCGAGGACGCGGCGATCGCCGAGCAGGTCCGCGGGCTCGGCGTGCATTACGCCCAGGGCTACTTCTACGGCCACGCGCGGCTGCTCGACGACACGATCGAGCAGCTGCTCGGCGAGGCGCCCGCGCGGGCCGTCGCAGGCACCGGCTAGGCCGCCGCAGGCGCCCGCGGCGCCTTTTCGGTAAGATGCCCGTTCCGAAACACGGCCCTTCGGGAGAGCATCGATGAAGCGAATCCTCGTGAGCGGCATCGCACTGTGCGCGGCCTTGGTCGCCGGGGTTGGTCACGCCGCCGGCGGGACCCTGCGGATCCTCACCTGGGCGGACTACGCGCCGCGCAGCGTCGTCCAGGAGTTCGAGCGCCAGACCGGCATTCATGTCGAGGTCACGGTGTCGAACAACGAGGAAATGATCTCGAAGCTGCGTGCGACCGGCGGTGGCGGCTACGACCTCGTGCAGCCGTCCCAGGATCGGATTCTCGGTCCGCAGGAGGAGTTCGGGATCTACAAGCCGCTCGACCTCAGCAAGGTGAACCTGAACGAGTTCCGGCCCTCGCTGCTCGCGGTGACCCGCCGGACCACGACGATCGACGGCAAGGTCTACGGTCTGCCGTACCTGTTCGGCACCGACGGGCTGGTCGTGAACACCAAGGTCGCGCCGCAGGTGAAGGACTATCCCGACCTTTGCCAGCCGGCGCTCAAAGGGCGGACCGCGGTGCGGCTGAAACGGCCGACCTTGATCGCGTGGGCGTTCGCGATGGGCCAGGATCCGTTCGCGCTCTACGGAAACCCCGTCGCGTACAAGGCGCTGATGGACCGCGTCGGCGCGGCCCTGATCGCGTGCAAGCCGAACTTCCGCTTCTTCTACGACAACAAGGATCAGCTGCTGAACGCGTTCCGCAGCGGCGAGGTCGTCGCGGCGATGATGTGGGACACCGGCGGCTGGACCCTGAACCGCGAGAACCCGGCCATCCAGTACCTCGTGCCGAAGTCCGGCGCCCTCGGCTGGCTCGATACCTTCGCGTTGCCCGCGCACGGTCGCAACGACGCCGCCGCCTATG
>JAJXYU010000022.1 GCA_021780395.1 Pseudomonadota bacterium | reverse complement strand
GCACCGACTGGTCGAGCTCGAGGACGATCCGCAGGTTCGCGCGAGCCTGGAGTCGATTCCGGCCGACGCAGCGGCGGAACCGGAAGCGCAGCGGCAGCGCGAGGATCTGACCGCCGCGGTGCACGCGGCGCTCGACTACCTGCCGAACCGCTACGCGCAGGTTCTCGAACTCAAGTACCTCGAGGATCTGTCGGTGGATGCAATCGCGGAGCGTCTCGGGGTCACCGCGATCACGGTGCAGTCCTTGCTCGCGCGTGCCCGTAACGCCTTCCGGGACATTGGGAACACCCTGCTGCCGAATCTGGGGAGCGCAAAGTGATGCGATCGAATGGGGACAAGGATCGCGTCGAGCCGGACGACATCGCGCGGCTGATCGCAGCCGCTGGTCGGCGGCCGGCGCCGGACGGAGCCGTGCGCGAGTCGGTGCGGGCGGCCGTCGAACAGGAGTGGCTGCAAGCGACCGGCCGACGCCGGGCGCGGCGAGCGTTCCGCTGGGCTGCGGCGGCCGCCATCGTCGCCACCGCGGTCGGCCTGGGATGGCTCGGTCTTCGCGACGGGACGAGCGAGGCGCCGGCGCCGGTCGGAACGCTCGTCGCCGCGCGAGGCGCCGTGCACCTGACTTCCGCGAGCGACCGCGGTCCAATCGTCGCCGGCAGCCGGCTGCAGGCCGGCACGAGCGTGGGCACCGGCGCGAGCGGGTACCTCCTGCTGACGGTTGCGTCGCTCGATCTGCGGGTCGGCCCCGGCACGGTCCTCGATCTCGATCGTCCGGGTCACGTCCAGCTCACCCACGGGCGAATCTACGTCGACAGCGGTCCCGAAGGCGATGCGCACGAACCCTTGGTGGTCGATACCCCGTTCGGTCGCGTCAGTCACCTGGGCACGCAGTTCCAGGTCGTGGTGCGCTCGTCCTCGATGTGGGTCGGCGTGCGCAGCGGTCGCGTGAGCGTGAGGGAGCGCAGCGGCCGCCACGAGACGCTGGAGCGTGGACAGGCGGCCGCGGTGGAGCGGGGCGGCGCGATGGAACGGATGGCGGTCGCCCCATACGGCCGCAGTTGGGCGTGGGTGAACACTTTGACGCCGGATTTCCCGATCGACGGACGTCCGCTGTCGGAGTTCCTCGCCTGGTACGTCCGCGAGACCGGACGAAAGCTCCAGTTGCAAGGCCCGGCGACACAGGCCGCGATCGACCAGACGCGGCTGTCGGGCAGCATTGCGGGCCTCACGCCGACCGAGGCGCTCGTCGCGGTGATGGCGACGACGCGCCTGCAATATGATATGAACTCGCCGGGTGAATTGCGTATCCGGCTGCGCGGCGTCGCGACGCACGGGAACTAAGACCATCCGCGGGCGTCGCCCGCGACGGCCGCCCGTCGCGATCGCCTCGATTCTCACGCTGAGCGCGTGCCTCGCGCTCGGGCGCCCACCGCAGGCCCATGCCGGGACCGGCGAACCGCCGCTCGTGACCCAGGTGCTCAGCACGTTCCAGCGCGCGGGCGTGCGCCTCATCTACAGCTCGCAGCTCGTGCCGCCGGGGCTGCGGGTGCGTGGTCCGGTCCTCGGGTCGACGGTGCCGGCACGTCTGCACTCTCTGCTCGCTCCTCTCGGCCTCGCGGCGCGTCCGTTGTCGGGCGGCGGGTACGTGATCGTCCGCGCCGAGCGCGCGCGCCCGCGCGCGGTCCCGCCGCCGATGACCGAAGAACCTCTCGAACAGGTCGTCGTACAGACCAGCCGCTATCGATCGAGTCCGATCGGTGGCGTGACCGCCGGCCGGCGCGCGCTCGAGAACTCCCCCGAGACCCACAACGATGCGGTCCGGGCGCTGCAGGTCATCCCCGGAACCGCGGTCGCCGGTTACACCGCGCGGACCCATGTGCGCGGCAGCCGCGACGACGAGATCCTGTTCCGCTACGACGGCGTCACGCTGAACCAGCCGTATCATCTGAAGGAGCTGCAGAGCCTGTTCAGTCCCGTCGATCCGGCCGCGGTCGAATCCGTCACGTCCTGGACGGGAATCGCACCGATCGAATTCGGCGACCAGATCGGCGGCGTCGTCGACATCGCGCCGCGGCGCATCCGTCGCACGACCGTCGATCTCCAGGCTTCCGAGCAGGGAGCGAGCGCGATGGCGGGGACCGTGTTCGGTGCGGGCCACGGAACGGTATTCGCGGATCTGCGGATGCAGAACGAGTTTGCGCCGGTCGGCTGGATCGAGACCCGGGTCGGCGCACCGACCCTGAACGACATGATCGTGCATGCGACGTGGCGTTTCGATGCGCGGACCTCGCTCGCCGCGGGGACGCTCGCGATCGACGACCGCCGCAAGTACTTCTCGACCGAGAATGCCCAGAACAAGGCCGTGAACGGCGGCGAGTTCTACGCGTGGCTGCGGCTCGAACATCGGTTCGATGCACGGCTGCAGAACGTCACGCTGCTCTCAGCGGAGGATTCGCACGAGAACGTGGACGGCAACGTCGCGGAACCCTACATCGTCTCGGGGCAACTCCAGGAACACAGCTGGCATGCGGTGTACACGCTGCGCGACGAACTGCGCGGCGCGGCGACGACGCGCTGGGCCTGGCATGCAGGCACGGAGGCGACCGTCGCGAACCTGATCGACGACTCGTCCGGCTACGCCGCGTTCTCGGCGCCGTTCACGCCGGACCTGCAACCGAATGCCGTCTCGATCTCCGACGAGAACGTCGCGACGCACGCGATGACGTGGTCCGCGTACGGTTCGGTGCGATGGCGGGCGACGCGCCGCGTGGTCGCGGACCTGGGACTGCGTCGCGATCTGCGCAAATTCAGCGGCGTGCGCGCCGATGCGCAATGGAGCGTGCGCGCGAATCTCCGGGACCGCCTCTCCAGCACATCGACGCTGCGTCTCGGCTGGGGCCAGGAATCGCAGGCCGACGTCTTCGATCCGCGCGTGGTCGCGGGCGCGATCGTACCGCCGACCGTACGCCGGATCACGCAGTCGGATTTGAGCTTCGAGCGGCTGTTGCCGCACGGGTGGACTGCGCGTGCCGAGGGGTACTACAAGAACGAGGGCACTCCGTACTCGAAGTCGACCTACGTGTTCTCGCCGTTTGCGCTCCTGCCGGAGCTCGCGGTGGATCGCATCCATGTGCTCTCCACGCGCTCGCGCATGTACGGGGTCGAACTCAGTCTGACCACCGACCGTGCGCGCCCGCTCAGCGGCTCCGTATCCTACGTCTGGTCGCGCGCCCTCGACTACATCGCCGGAGACTGGGTGCCGCGGGCCTGGGACCAGCCCAATGCGGTCAAGGTCGACGTCGCGTGGCGACACGGACCGATTCGCGTCGCGACGTCGGCCGTCTGGCACACGGGCTGGCCGTATACGCCGTTGCTCGCGTCGAGCACCACCTGGACCGCCCCGAGCGGCGTTGCGCTGCGCTTCGCACCGCTCAACAGCGCCCGGCTCGGCAACTTCCTCTCCATGGACGCGCGCATCGGCTGGCAACACCGCCTCGGGCGCGGCGTGCTGCAGGCGTTCCTCGACGTCTACGACCTTGCCGATTCGCACGTGACGTGCTGCCGAAGCTACGCGGTGACGCGTTCGGCATCCGGCACCTACCGTCTCGTCGAAAGCCGTTCTCCATGGCTCAACTTGACGCCGATCCTCGGCGTGCGTTGGCACTACTGAGCCGCGTCGCCGACGCGCCGTCGCGTCATCCACTCTCGATCGCCGCCCGCGCCGATTGATTTCGGGCGCAGGTCCCGTCTCATGGGCACGAACACGCGGATCTCAGGCGGAGCGTGCAGCCCACCGGACCCATTGTGTCGGCGAACGGCGACAACGAACGGTGCCCTATGACGATTCCTCAACCGACGGGTGATGCATGGATCCACTTCTGAGACCTCTGCCCTCGCGCGATCGCGGCTTCAGCGCACAAAAGATCCACGGTGGTCACGACGTCGCCGATGGAGCGATCAAGGTCTGCCTCTATTCCCATGACACGTTTGGCCTGGGGCATCTGCGGCGCAATCTCGCGATCGCCGATCAGCTGCTGCGCAGCGGCGGCCGGTTCGCGGTGTGGTTGCTGACCGGATCCCCGGTGATCCGGCAATGGAACCTGCCGCCGGGGCTTCGCGTGCAGCCATTGCCGCCGGTGGTGAAGACCGGCGCCGAGCGATACGCCTCGCGTCAGCCGGGTCAGCCGTTTGGATTGACCAAGGGGTACCGTGAAGCCTTGATCCTGAAACTGGTCGAGGAGGAGCGGCCCGACGTGCTCCTCGTGGATCACGCGCCCGCCGGCATGAACGGCGAGCTCCTGTCGACCCTCGCGTTGATCCGTCACGAGATGCCGCAGACGCGCACGGTGCTCGGACTGCGCGACATCCTCGATGACCCGGCGACCGTGCGCCGGGTCTGGGAAGAACAGGATATTCCCGCGCTGATCGAGCACGCGTACGACGACGTGTTCGTGTACGGCAGCGAGCGGCTGTTCGACGTCGTCGCCGGCTACGGGATGACCGCGTCGCTCGCGAAACGCGTGAAGTACTGTGGCTACGTCGTGGGTCGGAGCCGTTTCGAGCAGCTGCACGGCCGCGCGGGTGGCGCGGTGTGCTGGAATCCCGCGCGCGCGGCCGGCCGACCGGTCGTGCTGGTGACCGCCGGCGGTGGCGGTGACGGGCATTTCCTGATGCGCGCCTACCTTCGCGCGCTGCGTACGCAGCGCGCGCGAGAGAACTACAGCGTGATCGTGACCGGCCCCTTGATGCCCGCGGATCAGAGCGCGGAGCTGCACGCCGCCACCGCCGGTCGCGACGACGTCGAGATCGTCGCGTACACGACCGACCTGGTGCCGAGCATCCGCCACGCCGCCTTGGTCGTATCGATGGCCGGCTACAACACCAGCGTCGAGTTGCTCGCGGCGCGCAAGCAGGCGATCCTCGTGCCCCGCAGCGCTCCCCGCGAGGAACAACGGCTGCGCGCGCGGCTGCTGGCGGACCTCGGACTGTGCGCGTACGCGGAGCCGGGATCGGATCTCGCCGACAGGCTCGAGACCCTCGTCCCGACCCTGCTCGCCGCGCCGCCGCCGGATGATCGGCTCTGGGAGGCGGTCGATCTGCAGGGTGCCGACCGGGTCGTCGCCGAGCTCGCCGCCGCGGTCGACGGCGGGCGGGCGCGGGTCCGGGGTGTCGCATGACCGCCGAGGGACGGCGTCCGATCGCCTACGTGCTCAAGCGTTATCCGCGCTTGACCGAGACCTTCATCCTGAACGAGATCCGGGCGATGGAGCGCCTCGGCGTGCGCCTGCACATCTTCTCGCTGCTGCCGCCGGAGCCGCCGCCGCATCATCCGATGGTCGCCGAGGTGCGGGCGCCGGTGCATGCGCCGGCGCCAGGCCGCGTGGCCCGGGCGCGTGAGATCGCGCGCGCCCACGCGGCGACGATCGCCGCGGCGCCGTTGCGCTATGCGAGTGCGTTCGCAACCGCACTGCGGCGCACGGTCACGTCGCGCCATCCGGTGTCGCTGTGGCGGCAGTTCGCTCGGGCCGGGATCGTCGCCGACACCTGTCGCCGCGAGGGGCTCGGCCACATCCACGCGCACTTCGCGAATGCGCCGACCGCGGTTGCGCACTTCGCCCATCTGATGTCGGGAATTCCGTTCAGCTTCACGGCGCACGCCAAGGACATCTACCTGTCGCGACCCGCGGTGCTGCGCCGACATCTGCAGGCCGCGCAGTTCACGGCGACCTGCACCGGCTACAACGCCGACCACCTGCGGCGACTGGCGCCGGGCGTCGACCCCGGCAAGATCCGGCTCGTCTACCACGGGATCGATCTCGGGTCGTTCGCGGCATCGCCGGACCGACTGCCGCCTGCCGGCGCCGCCCGGCCGAGGATTCTCGCCGTCGGCCGGCTCGTCCCGAAGAAAGGGCACGAGGATCTGATCGCCGCCTGTGCCGTGCTGCGCGACCAGGGCGTCGCTTTCGAGTGTGAGATCGTGGGCTCGGGACCGCTGCGGGAGTCGCTGAGCGCGGAGATCCGGCGACACGACCTGGAGGACCGGGTGAGCTTACGCGGCGCGATGACTCACGCCGAGCTGATCGACCATTATCGGCGCGCGCGGCTGTTCGTGCTGGCGCCGCGCATCGCCGAGGACGGCGATCGCGACGGGATCCCGAACGTGATCGCCGAAGCGATGGCGGTCGGCGTACCGGTGGTCGCGACCGACGTCTCGGGGATCCCGGAACTGGTGCGCCACGAGCGGACCGGGCTGCTCGCGCCATCGCGCGATCCCGCGGCGCTCGCCGCCGCGATGCAGCGCCTGCTCGACGACCGCGGCCTCGCCGAGCGGCTGGCGACGGCCGCGCGGGACCTGCTCACCCGGGAATTCGACCTGTGGAAGACCACGCGCACCTTGCGCGCATTGATCGCGAGCGGGGATTGCTGCGCGCATCACGTTCTGCCGTCGCCGGTGCCCGATGAGGCTCTCGAGCTCAGCGCCACCGTACCGGAAGCCTCGAAGTGAAGATTCTGTACTTGAACTTCGACCGTGGAATCCCCGTGCTCGGTGACAAGGGGGCATCGGTTCACGTGCGCGAGTTCGTGCGGGCGGCTGCGGACCTCGGCCACGAGCTCGTGATCGCCTGCACCCGGCGGGGCGAGGGCAACACGCCGCCGCCGGCAGGGATCGCGGAGTTCCCGATCGATGATCAGCCGCAGGCGATCGAGGCCGAGCGGCGCCGGCTCGGCCTCGACGGACCGGTCGCGGACGGACCGGTCCTGCGACGCGAACTGGCGCGTCTCGCCCACGACCGGTCGCTCGCGGCGCTGGTGCTCGCGTCGCTCGCGGCGCGTGAGTTTCAGCCGGATTTCATCTACGAGCGCCATGCGTTGTTCTCGTCGGCCGGCGCCGAGCTCGCCCGGCGTCTCGAGTGTCCGCGGATCCTCGAGGTGAATGCGCCGCTCGCGGATGAACAGAAGGCATACCGCGGACTCGCGCTCGAGACGCTCGGGCGGCGCATGGAAGCCGAATCGTTCGGTGCCGCGGACGCGGTCGTCGCGGTATCGGATCGGGTCGCGAGCTACGTGCGCTCGGTCGCGGCACCGTCGGCGCGCAATGTCCAGGTGATCGCGAACGGGGTCGATCTCGGCCGGTTCGCGGCGGCCGACGCCAGTCGGGACCGCATCCGCAGCGGTCTCGGCTGGAATGAGGATGCCTGCGTGCTCGGTTTCGTCGGCAGCTTCAAGCCGTGGCACGGGACCGACCGGCTTTTCGACGTGTACGAGAGCCTCACGACCACGCATCCCGCGGTTCGCCTGCTCGGTGTCGGCGATGGACCGGAGCTCGCCGGCTTGCGCGCGCGCGCCGCGGCGTCGACCGCCGGCGGGGGCGTCGCGCTGGTCGGCCGCATGCCGCACGCGGACATTCCGGCCTGGACGGCGGCGATCGACGTCGTGGTCGCGCCGTACCATGCGGCCGGAAACTTCTACTTCTCGCCGCTCAAGGTCGTCGAGGCGCTTGCGTGCGGCCGCCCGGTCGTCGCACCGCGCGTCGGTCAACTCGACGATCTGGTCGAGCACGGCAGGACCGGCTGGCTGTACGCGCCGGACGACGCCGCGGAGTGCCGGCGCGCGATCGCGCGCCTGGTCGAGGACCCGGCGCTGCGCATCGCGATGGGTCGTGCGGCCCGGGCGAGCGTCGCGCACCGCGGTTGGGACCAGGTCGTGCGCATGGTCACCCGATGCGCGGCGAACGCGACCATCGGGGCGGCGGCATGAGCGACCGCCGGACGGGCCGCCGAGCCTGGCTCCTCGCACACCTGCGCCGGGAGCGGCCCCGACTGGCACTCGGCGCGACCGCGATGTCGCTGCGCGCCGCGGTGTCGCTGCTGCTGCCATGGCCGCTCAAGTTCATCGTCGACAACGTGATCTTCCGCAAACCCCTCGGCAGCTGGTCGGAGGCGGTACTGCCGGACCCGACGATGCACCGCCTGCTGCTGCTGCACGCGCTCGGCGTCACGATGCTCGTGCTCGGCATGCTGGACGCGGGTCTCGCCTATGTCGGCAACCGCTGGCTCCTGGACGCGGCGCAGCGAATCGGTTTCTCGATCCGCTGTGAATTCTTCGGCCATCTGCAGCGGCTCTCGCTCGGCTTCCACCGCAACCACATGAGCGGGGAGCTCGCGTCCCGGCTCGGCGGCGACGTGAACGCGCTGCAGGACTTCGTCGCCACGATCGGCGTGGACCTGCTGCCGCACTTGCTGACGATCTCGGGCATTCTCGCGGTGATGCTGGTGATGAACTGGCGCTACGGGCTGCTGACGCTCGCGGTCGCGCCGGTGTTGGTCTGGATCGCGCGACGCTTCGCGACCCGGATCAAGGCCGCGGCACGCCAGACTCGCAAGGCGGAAGGCGAGCAGAGCGGTGCCACGCAGGAGGTGCTCTCCAGCGTACTCCTGGTGCAGGCCTTCGCCCGCGAGGATCACGAGGATCGGCGCTTTCACGAGCGCGCGACCGCGGTGCTCGACGCCGCGCTGCGCGCGAACCGACTCCAGGCCGGATTCGCGCCGGCGATGAACCTCGCGATCGCGATCGCGACCGGCGTGATCGCGTGGTACGGCGCGACCCTGGTGATCCGCGGTGCGCTCACGCCGGGCGACCTGCTCGTGTTCCTCGCGTATCTGCGCGCGATCGCGACGCCGGCACGGCAACTGGCGAAGGCGGGCCGCGTGTTCGGTCGCGCCGTCGTCGCGCTCGAGCGCATCGAGGAATATCGGACGGTGGCACCGGCGATCGCGGATGCACCGGATGCGATCGTGCCGACGCACTGTTCCGGCCACGTCGAACTCGACGGCGTGTCGTTCGGCTACGGTGCGGACGCGACCGTGGTGCGCGACGTGTCCTTCGAACTGCAGCGCGGTCGGACCGTCGCCCTGGTCGGCGCGACCGGCTCCGGCAAGTCGACGATCGCGAGCCTGGTCGCGCGCTTCAACGATCCGGATTTCGGGCAGGTGCGTCTCGACGGCCGCGATCTGCGACGGCTGAGTCTGCGGTATCTGCGGTCCCGGATCGCGCTCGTGCCGCAGGATCCGCTGCTGTTCCACGCACCGATCTGGACGAACATCGCGTACGGCCGGGACGGGGCGACCCGTCGGGACGCGATCGAGGCGGCGATCGCCGCCGGCGTCGACGACGTGATCTCCAGCCTGCCCGGCGGTTACGACCTGGTCGTCGGCGAGCGGGGCTCGACGCTCTCGGGCGGGCAGCGTCAATGCATCGCGGTCGCCCGGGCGATGCTGAGCGACGCCGCGGTCGTGATCCTCGACGAACCGAGCAGCAGCGTCGACGGCGTCACGGAGCAACGATTGATGCGCGCGCTGCGGCGCCTCGCCGAGGACCGTGCGGCGCTGCTGATCGCCCATCGGCTCGCGACGGTCGTCGATGCCGACCTGATCCTCGTGCTCGATCGCGGCCGCATCGTCCAGCGTGGTACGCACGAGCGACTGCTGGCCGACGGGGGCCTGTATGCCGAGTCGTGGCGGGCGAACGGACTGCCGGCGTCGCCCGCACCGTTGCGATTGGTCGCCGCGTCATGAACAACGGAACGAGCGTGGACACGCCGTGGCGGGCACGCCTCGGCACAGGCCTCCTCATGGTGCTGGTCCTGCCGGTCGCGGCGCGCGCCGATCCCTGGATTCCGGCCGCAGGCGATGGCAGCGTCGAGCCGGCGGTGCGCCAGTACGACGCGACCAGCGTGTTTCCGACCGACCAATATGGCACGGCGACGCTGCCGGCGAGCGACGAGCGTTACACGATGCTGCGCTTGACCGGCACGCAGGGGATCGGCCACCGGCTGTCGATCGAATACGACCTGCGGGCAGCGCGCATCGAGAAGATCCGTCGCAAACACGGCCGGCGCATCGCCGATTCGGCGACCGGTCTCGAGGATCAGGAAGTCGGCTTGAACCTCGGTCTGCGGCAAGGGACGCACTTCGCGGACTCGATCGCGCTGAACGTCGTTGCGCCGACCGGCGCGGCCGGCACGAATCCGCCGCTCGGCGTCGGTCGCACCGCGATCGAGCCGGATCTGCAACTCGGGTTCGCGGACCGGCGATGGCGGGCGACGATCGAAGCCGGCTCGCGCGTGTTCGTCGACGGCGCGGCGACGCAGATGCGCGCCATCGTCGATGCGAGCTACCGGTTGTCGCAGCGCGTCGAGATCGGCGCATCGGTGTTCTACGTCCGTACCGTGATGATGCGTCAACCGCTGCCGGTCGTCGATGCGGGCGAGCCCTACAACGTGCTGCGCCCGGGCCTGCGGCTGAAGTTCCGACTCACGCCGCGCTTCAAGCCCTACGTCGAGTACGAGAAGGACATATCCGGTCAGGCGATCCACGCCGGCCGACGGATCACCGTCGGTTTCACCTACGACTATTGAGCGTCGATCGCGGGGCTCTCCGATGCGTTTGCTGTTCGTCCGCCATGCGCCGACCGTGTGGAACCGCGAGGGTCGATACCAGGGGCGCACCGACGTGCCGATCGACGAGCCGGGAGTGTGCGAGGCGCTCAGGATCGCCGACCGTCTGCGTGGTCTCGAGGTCGACCTCGTGGTCACGAGTCCGCTGCGCCGCGCGATCGACACCGCCGAGGTGATCGCGACCGCGCTCGGTGGCGTGCGTCGCCTCGTCGACGACCGGCTCGTCGAGGTCGCGTTCGGCCACTGGGAGGGACTCACCCAGGAAGAGGTCCGGGCGCGCTGGCCGTCGGCGCTGCGCGCGTGGAAGCGCACGCCGCAGTCGACCCGATTTCCCGGCGGCGAGACGCTTGGCGAAGCGCAGGAACGACTGCGCGATTTCCTGCGATCACCGCCGTGGGGGAGCGAGGGACTCGTCCGCTGCGTCGTCGCGATATCGCATGCCGGCCCGATCCGGCTCGCGCGGCTGCTCGCGGAACGCCGGCCGCTCGCGCACTTCCGGACGGTGCCGGTCGCAACCGGGGTCGCCCAGGATTTTCGATGGAGCGCGGGCGAGGGGCTCGCGCCGATTCCTCCTTCTCATTCACCACAGGATCTGCCATGAAAGTGACCATTTTCGGCTCCGGATACGTCGGTCTCGTGAC
Organism: Pseudomonadota bacterium; assembly: GCA_021780395.1. Next base: position 7,251 of record JAJXYU010000022.1, on the reverse strand, counting down.
CGCGGCCTGTCTCGCCGACGCCGGCAACGACGTGCTCTGCGTCGACGTCGACGCGCGCAAGATCGAGCGACTGCAACGCGGGGACATTCCGATCCACGAGCCCGGGCTGGACGCGGTCGTCGAGCGCAACGTCGCGGCCGGGCGCCTCGGGTTCACGCTGGACGCCGCCGCCGGCGTCGCGCATGGACTGTTCCAGCTGATCGCGGTCGGGACGCCGCCCGACGAGGACGGCTCGGCGGACCTGCGGCACGTGCTCGCGGTTGCGCGCACGATCGGCGAACACATGCGCGAGTACAAGGTGGTGATCACGAAGTCGACGGTGCCGGTCGGCACCGCGGACAAGGTCCGCGCGGCGCTGCGGACCGGGCTGCGCAAGCGCGGCGTCGAGGTCGAGCACGACACGGTCGCGAACCCGGAGTTTCTCAAGGAAGGCGACGCGATCGCCGACTTCATGAAGCCGGATCGAATCGTGGTCGGCACCGACAGCGACCGCGCGGCGCGCCTGATGCGCCAGCTCTACGAGCCGTTCACCCGCAACCACGATCGAATGCAGGTGATGGATGTCCGCTCGGCCGAGCTCACGAAGTACGCGGCGAACGCGATGCTCGCGACCAAGATCAGCTTCATGAACGAACTCGCGAACCTGGCCGAGCGGGTCGGTGCGGACATCGAGCACGTGCGCCATGGCATCGGTTCCGATCCGCGAATCGGCTACTCGTTCATCTATCCGGGTGCCGGGTACGGCGGCTCGTGCTTCCCGAAGGACGTCAAGGCGCTGATCCGGTCGGCCGGGGAAGCCGGGTATGCGATGGCGATCCTCGACGCGGTCGAGGCGGTGAATCAACGCCAGAAGCAGCGGCTCTTCGAGAAGATCGCCGCGCACTTCGGCGACCTCGCAGGCAGGACGATCGCGCTGTGGGGGCTCGCGTTCAAGCCCAACACCGACGACATGCGCGAGGCCGCGAGCCGTGACCTGCTCGAGGCGCTATGGGGAGCGGGCGCGCGCGTCAAGGCCTATGATCCGGTCGCGACGGCCGAAGCGCGCCGCCTCTACGGAGAGCGCGCGGACTTCACGCTGTGCGCGAGCGCCGCGCAGGCGCTCACCGGCGCCGATGCGCTCGCGATCGTGACCGAATGGCAGGAGTTTCGCAGCCCGGATTTTCGCGCGATCAAGGATCGGCTGCTCGCGCCGGTGATTTTCGACGGCCGCAATCTCTACGATCCGGCGCAGATGGCGGCGCTCGGCTTCCATTACGAAGCAATCGGACGTTCGGCGGTGCCGGCGACGGCGCCGAAGACGGAGTGGCGCGAATCGACGGCCGCCTGAACCGCAACCTCATCGCCAAGCGCAGGGCTGTCACTCGTCGTAGCAAGCATCGAATCCAACAACGAACCGGGAGCACGGTCGACCCATGAAGCCGAAACCGCCGAAGAACACGAGGAGGTCAGGACGCGTGATCATCGACGAACGGGGCAACTCGATCTGGGAATGGCAGACGGACACCGGATCGTTCAAGCGGGACATCAGCGCCCAGGAGCTGGAGCGCCTGCGCAACGCGGGATTGTCCGTGGCGGCGATACCGGAGACGTCGCCGGGGTTCGATCCGTACGATCACGGTTGCATTGCTCCTGCGCCACCCGCCGAGATCGCGACGAATCCCCCGCGCAAGCGGGACCTTCGCAAGCTGAGCGAAGAAATCAAACAAGGAAAGATCGTGCCAAAGTATCGAAGATGATCGTCCGGGATCACGCACGGGCGTCGCGCACGGCGCTCGGCGTCGATGCCTACGCCGGCGCCGGCCGGTGCAGCGTCTCGGGCAGCAGGAACAGCGTGACGAAGAAACCGAGCGCCGCGACGCCCACCGGATACCACAGGCCCGCGTAGATGTTGCCGGTCGCCGCCACGATCGCGAACGCGGTCGCTGGCAGGAAGCCGCCGAACCAACCGACGCCGATGTGGTACGGCACGGACAGCGCGGTGTAGCGGATCCGCACCGGAAAGAGCTCGACCAGCAACGCCGCCTGCGGGCCATACAGCGCGGTCGCCGCGACCAGGAACAGCATCAACGCGGAAAGCGTCGCGCCGAGATCGATCCGCTCGCGGGCCGCGACCGGCGGATAGCCGGCGGCCACGAGCGCCGCCGCCAGTCGCCGCTCGAACCGCGCCTTGCGGCTCGCGAGTGTCGGAGCGGATGCGGACCCGATCACGAGGCTCGCGGCCCGCTCGCCGCCGATCAGGATCGTCGCCGGCGCACCGGGCGGCGCCGCGCGGTTGGTGTAAGAGATCCCCCGATCCGCGAGCGCCGACTTCGCGAGATCGCAGCCGGTGACCGACCGGGCGGTGCCGATCAGGTCGAACTGCAGCGAGCACCGCGCCGGCGGCGCGACGACGACGACCGGGGCCCGCTCGCTTGCGCGCACGAGGTCCGGGTTCGCCGCGCCCGCCATCCATCGGAAACCCGGGATGAAGCCGACCGCGGCCAGCCCGAGGCCGAACAGCATCACGGGTTTGCGCCCGATCCGATCCGAGAGCCAGCCGAATGCGAGGTACAGCGGCGCAGAGGCGAGCGTCGCGACGAGCAGCAGCCCGTTCACGGTCGCCGCGGGCACCGCGAGCACTCTCTCGAGGAAGAACTGCGTATAGAACTGCGCCGTGTACCAGACGACACCCTGGCCGGCGAGGATCCCGAACAGCACGACGAGCACGCGGCGCAGGTTCGGTCCCTGCAGAAACGCCTCGGCGAGCGGTGCACGGCTCAACGCGCCGGCAGCCTCGATGCGGCGGAACGCCGGCGACTCTTCGAGTTTCAACCGGATCCACAGCGACACCGCGAGCAGCACGAGCGAGACCGCGAACGGTATGCGCCAGCCCCAGACGTCGAACGCGTGCTCGCCGAGCATGCGGCGCACGACGAGGATCACCACCAGCGCGAGCGCCAGCCCGAAGCCGGCCGAGCTCTGGATCCAACTGGTCGCCAGACCGCGGCGACGGGCGACCGTGTGCTCGGCGACGTAGATCGCCGCGCCGCCGTACTCGCCGCCGATCGCGAAGCCTTGCAGCATCCGCAAGGCGACCAGCGCGAACGGCGCGGCCGCACCGATCGCGGCCTGCCCCGGCAGCACCGCAACCAGGAAGGTCGCGAGACCCATCACGCTGATCGTCACGATGAACGTGCGCTTGCGGCCGGTGCGATCGCCGAACCAGCCGAACACGATCGCTCCGATCGGTCGCACCGCGAACCCCGCGGCGAAGGTGAGCAACGCGAGCAGGTAACCCTGTGACCCGCCGACGCCGGCGAAGAAATGCCGGCCGATGATCGCTGCGAGCGATCCGAACACGAAGAAGTCATACCACTCGAACACCGTGCCGGCCGACGAGGCCGCGACGACCATCGCGAGGCGATTCGTGCGCGGCGCCGTCGCGGCGGCTTCGGTGCGGGCCGCGGTCACGGCCTTCAATGCCGGGTGAACCGCTCGGTCGGGCGGTCGGGCGGCGGGGGCAGGGTTCGCAAATAGGTGACCAGCACCCACACCCCTTGCGCGCCGAGCACCCCGCCGAAGGCCGGCATGCCGCGCGGCCGACCAAAATAGATCGACCGAAACACCGCCGCGTCGGTGGCGCCGTAGCGCCAGCGGCCGTCGCCGAGGTTCGGCCCGACCGCGCCGGCGCCCGCATCGGCGTGGCAGTCGGAACAGTGCATCGACACGAACAGCGTCGCGCCGGCGCGTGCGACCGCGGGTTCGCCGCGGTAGGGGTTGCGCACCACGGGGCCGGGCGGCGGCCGGCCACCGGCGGCGATATGCGCGGGGTTCGCGACGCCCGGCGCCGCGATCACCGGAGCGCGCAGCGGCGTCGCGCCCTGACTGCCGGCGACCGCGAGCACCAGCAGCAGCGCCGGTGCCGCCCATCGCGCGGCACTCGATCTGCGGGATTGCGTGCGTTGCGCCGGCATCGGCTCAGAGCCCGAAGATCCAGACCATGCCGCCCTGGCTGGTGCGGCTCGCCAGATTCTTCACCAAGGGATTCGGTGCTCGCAGGTCCGTCGGATCGGCCGACGACGTATCGCCGGCGAGCAGCGCCCAGTCGCCGCCGATACCGGCGTAGATCGCGACGTATTGCCGTCCGTCCGGGCCGCGGAAGGCGATCGGGGCGCCGACGACCCCGGAACCGACCTTGAAGCGGTACAGGAGCTTGCCGTTTCGCGCATCGACCGCCTTGAACCAACCGTCGAGCGTCCCGTAGAAGGCGACGTTCCCCGCGGTCACGAGCGCGCCGCTCCAGCTCGGATAAGGTTCCTCGTCCTTCCAGACGACGCGCCCGGTCGTCGCGTCCCAGGCGATGAACGCGCCGAGATACCCGCCCGGCCCGGCGGTGTAGGGGCTCGACACCCCGATGTAGGGCGTGCCCTTGATGTACGTGACCCGATGGACGGCGTAGTCCATGCAGAAGTTGTTGGTCGACGTGTAGAAGAGGTTCGTCCGTGGCGAGTAGGCCGGCGGTGACGCGGGGCTCACGCCCCCTTCGAGGCTCGGACAAATGCCCTTGACGTCGCCTTTCGAGTCCCCGGTCTGCATCGCCGGATCCACGACGGGACGGCCCGTCGCCAGGTCGACCGATTTCGCCCAGGTCACGTGCGTGAACGGCTTGGCGACCAGCACGCGTCCGGTCACGCGATCGAGGGTGTAGGCGAAGCCGTTCTTGTCGAAGTGCACCAGTGCAGGTACCCGCCGACCGCCGATCGTCAGGTTCGCGAGGATCATCGCTCCGGTCGCGTCGTAGTCCCAGCTGTCGTGCGGCGTGAACTGATAGGCCCAGACCAGTGCGCCGTTCTCGGGCCGGCGCGCGAGCACGCTGCTCGTCCAGCGATCGTCACCGGCGCGCTGCTCGGCGTCGTACGGGCCGGCATTGCCGGTGCCGTAATACAAGAGATCCGTGCCGGGGTCGTAGGAAATCCAACCCCACACCGGTGCGCCGCCATGCCTCCAGCTGCCATGCGCCCAGCTGCGCATGCCCAATTCGGTCCCGCTCACGTAGGGCGGGTGGAACTGTCCCGGCCGGATCAACATTCCGGCATCGGGCCCGAGGTTGTGGCCGGTCCACATCACGCGGCCGGTCGCGAGATCGAGACCCTTGATCCAGCCGTAGACCCCGAACTCCCCGCCGGACGCGCCGACGATCACGCGATCGCCGACCACGAGAGGCGCCATGGTCACGGTCTGGCCATCGGCGACGCTCGCGATCTTCGTCTCCCAGACGGGACGGCCGGTCGCCGCATCGACCGCGACCGTGTGCCCGTCGAGGAGGTTGTAGATGATCTTGCCGCCGGCATAGACCGCGCCGCGGTTCACCACGTCGCAGCACGCGGCGCCGATCGCCGCGCGCGACACGTTCGGTCGGAACTTCCATTTCAGCGGATACCCGGGGCGGCTCAGGTCGAACGCGTACAGTACGTTCGGCCAGGGAGTCACCACGTACATCGTGTCGCCGACCACGAGCGGCTGGCCTTCGTGTCCGCCGAGCACGCCGGTCGAGAAGCTCCACACCGGACGCAGCCGCGGCGCGTCCGCGACGTCGATCTGCGCGAGCGGGCTGTAGCGGGTCGCCGAGTCGTCGCCCGCCGGCATCGTCCATTCGCCGTCGGCGGGGGCGCCGACCGTCGCGGTGCCGGTCACGGCTCGAGCGTCCGCCTGCACGAGACCGGTCGCGCCGCCGATCGCGGCGATCGCGATGAAAGCCGCGACGCACGCACTCACCCCGGTTCGGTGGCGGAGGATGTGGCCCACGATGGTCCGGACCTTATCACGGTCGCGAGTGACCGACCAGCGCGCCGGTGGGCGTGCGCCGACCGGCGATTCACGGGACGTCGCGTGGTCCGTGGGCACGCTCGCGCCGGAGCGCTTCTAAAGTCCCGTGAGCAGGTTCGTCAACTCGGCGGGGTGGCTGAAGAACGGGCAATGATCGCTCTCGAGGCTCAGCCGACGCACGCACGGCGTCGCCGCCTGCATCCGCCGCTGTGCGCGCAAGCCGATCGTGCGGTCCCGGGTGCATTCGACGTAGATGCGCGGCACCCGACCGAATCTTGCCGCACTCACCCGCACCGGGGTTGCGAATGGCGCGAGCGGCTGGGCCACGAGCAAGGCCCGCGCGAGCGCGAAGTCTTCGTCGCTGCATTCGCCGTACAGCGCGTCGCGCAGCACCTCGGTGCGCAGCGACGCGGTGCGCCGGTCGGCGGCGATCACCATCGCGGCGCCGATCCGCGAGTCCTCGTCGAGCGCCGCTTCCTCGCGGACCGAGCGTCCGTCCTCGAGCAGGTACGCGGCGAGGTAGACCAGGGTGCGGATACGATCCGGAGCGCGCTCGGCGACCTCGGAGAGCACCGCACCGCCGAGGCTGTGGCCGACCAGGATCACCGGTTCCGGTCGCGCAGTGATCCGCGCGGCGATCTCGTCGGCCCAGAGCGCGAGCGACACGGTCTCCGGCGGCGTCCGGTCCCGGCCGAGGGATGCCAGATCCGGCGCTTCCACCCGGTGCCCGGCGCGCTCGAGCGCCGCCTGCACGCGATACCAGCACCAGCCTCCGTGCCAGGCGCCGTGGATCAATACGAACTCGGACACCGTCTCGTCCTCAAGCCGCGCGTGTGGCGAGGAGCGCGGCGAGCAGGGTGCCAAGCCACTCGATCAACGGGGCCGCGAACGCTGGCTCGAACGCCGGCCGGGTCTCGTCGCGCAGGTAAGCCGACTGCGCGATCTCCAGCTGCACCGCGTCGATGCCCATCGGCGGGCGGCCGTAGTGGCGGGTGATGTAGCCGCCCTTGAAGCGGCCGTCGATCACGTGGGTGAAGCGCCGCTGTCCTCGCAGCCGGGCTTCGATCGCTCGCCGCGTCCCTGCGGCGCAGCTGCGGCCATCGGCGGTGCCGACGTTCAGGTCCGGCAGACGACCGTCGAACAGCGCGGGTACCGCCGAGCGGATCGAGTGGGCATCCCAAAGCAGGCATCGTCCGTGGTGCGCGAGCGTCGTGCGCAACATCGTGTCGAGGCGTTCGTGGTAGGGCTGCCAGTAGCGCGCGATCCGCGAGCGGATCTGCGTCGCGGTCGGTTCGCCGCCGGGCGCGTAGAGCGGCTGGCCGTCGAAGGTCTCGATCGGACACACCGAGGTCTCGCGCATCCCGGGGTAGAGCGGCGCGCCGTCCGGCGGTCGATTCAAATCGACCACGTAACGCGAGTGGGTCGCGACGATCATCGACGCGCCGA
>JAJXYU010000135.1 GCA_021780395.1 Pseudomonadota bacterium | reverse complement strand
GTGCTCGACGGCGTGACCGATCCGCACAACCTCGGCGCGTGCCTGCGGACCGCCGAAGCCGCGGGCGCCCACGCGGTCGTGATTCCGCGCGACCGGGCCGCCGGCGTCGACGGCACCGCCCGCAAGGCGGCGGCCGGCGCCGCGGACTTCGTGCCGGTCGTCGCCGTCACGAACCTCGCACGCACGCTCGACCGACTGAAGGAGCGACGGATCTGGGTCGCGGGAACGGCCGCCGAGGCGCCGGAGACGATCTACTCGGCGGACCTGCGCCGCCCACTCGCGCTCGTGCTCGGCGGCGAGGGGAGCGGGATGCGTCGATTGACCCGGGAGCGTTGCGATTTCCTGGTCCGGATCCCGATGGCGGGCCGGGTCGAGTCGCTGAACGTCTCGGTCGCGGCCGGCATCGCGCTGTTCGAGGCGACCCGGCAGCGACGGGAAGGCGATCGGCGGGTCGCGTCCCGGGCCCCCGGTTGACCGCCGGAACCGCTACGCGTATCCTGCGCGCTCTTTTCGCCGGGCAACCGGCCTGACTCCTTGCCTCACCGCTCACAACGGGAGGCGAAATCCGTAAGGAGACGACATGCGACATTACGAGATCGTGCTCCTGGTCCATCCGGACCAGAGCGAGCAAGTGCCTGCGATGATCGATCGCTACAAGGGGATGATCACGGCGGGCGGCGGTGCGGTGCATCGCTTCGAAGACTGGGGCCGGCGCCAGCTCGCGTACCCGATCGCGAAGGTCCACAAGGCGCACTACGTGCTGATGAACGTGGAGTGCGACCAGAAGATCCTCGGCGAGCTCTACGGCGCGTTCCGGTTCAGCGATGCGGTGCTGCGTCACCTGGTCGTGAAGATGGACGAGGCGGTGACCGAGCCTTCGCCGATGGCGAAGTCCTCGGAGGATGGGGCGCGGCGTCACGAGGAATTCGACGACGACGCCGACGACGACACCGCGGCCAGCGCACGCTGAGCCGACGCACTCCAAGGAGCTCCCATGGCACGTTTTTTCCGCCGCAAGAAATTTTGCCGCTTCACCGCCGAGGGCGTGAAGCAGATCGATTACAAGGATCTCGGTACGCTGAAGGGCTACGTCACGGAGACCGGCAAGATCGTCCCGAGCCGGATCACCGGCACCCGCGCGCACTACCAGCGACAGCTGCAGCTCGCGATCCGGCGCGCGCGCTACCTCGCGCTGCTGCCGTACACGGATCAGCATTGAAGGGGCGGAGGGCGTAACGATGGAAGTCATCCTCCTGCAGAAGGTCGCGAACCTCGGCCAGATCGGCGATCGAGTCAAGGTCAAGGCGGGTTTCGCGCGCAATTATCTCGTGCCGACGGGGCGGGCGACGCTCGCGACGCCGGCGAACGTCTCGAAGTTCGAGGCCCAGCGGGCCGAGCTCGAGGCGAAGGCGCACGCGGAACTGCAAAGCGCGCAGGAGCGCGCAGCGCAGTTCGAGAGCTTCAAGCTCGAACTGAAGGCGAAGGCGGGATCCGAGGGCAAGCTGTTCGGATCGATCGGCACCGCGGACATCGCCGAGGCGGCCGTGAAGGCCGGGCATCCGATCACCCGCTCGGAAGTGCGCATGCCGAACGGACCGATTCGCACGACCGGCGATCACTCGGTCGAACTGCATCTGCACACGGACGTGGACGTGACCTTGCAGGTCACGATCGTTGCCGAAGATTAGCGGCGTCTCGAGCCGCGTCGCGCACGGATAGCACGTGGCGGAATCGGCGAGCCGACGATCGATCGAGACGGGGGTGCGCCTGCCGCCGCACTCCGTCGAGGCCGAGCAGTCGGTGCTCGGCGGCCTGCTGCTCGATGCGGCGGCCTGGGACCAGATCGCCGATCGCGTCGCCGCGGACGACTTCTATCGTCACGATCACCGGCTGATCTTCGCCGCGATCGCCTCGCTCGTCGAGCGCGGGCAGCCGTGCGATGCGGTCACGGTTTCCGGACACCTCGACAGCCAGGGCCTGTCGGACCAGGTCGGTGGCCTTGCGTATCTCGGCGCGCTCGCGCGCGATACCCCGACCGCAGCGAACATCCGCGCCTACGCCGACATCGTCCGGGAGCGCTCGGTCCTGCGGCAGCTGGTGACCGTGGGCAACGCGATCGCCTCCGCCGCGCTCGAACCCGAGGGGCGTGAGGCGCGCGAGATCGTCGACGATGCCGAGCGGGCCGTGTTCGAGATCGCGGAGCGCGGAGCGCGGGGCACCGTCGGCTTCCAGCCCGTGAAGAACGTCCTGCCCGCGGTCGTCGACCGCATCGACGAGCTGTACAACTCTCAGGAGCAGATCACCGGGATCTCGACCGGGTTCAAGCAACTCGACGAGATCACCTCGGGCCTGCAGCCGGGTGATCTGATCGTCGTCGCCGGTCGACCCTCGATGGGCAAGACCACGCTCGCGGTGAACATCGCCGAGAACGCGGCGCTCGGCGCGAACAAGGCGGCGGCGATCTTCAGCATGGAAATGTCCGCCGAGTCCCTGACGCTGCGAATGATCTCCTCGCTCGGTCGGATCAATCAGCTGCACCTGCGCACCGGGCGCCTGCAGGAGGACGACTGGCCGCGGATCGACTCGGCGATGACGCAGCTGTCGAACGCGCGGATCTTCGTCGACGAGACGCCGGCGCTCACGCCGACCGAGGTGCGTGCGCGTGCACGGCGATTGAAGCGCGAGCGGGGACTCGACCTGATCGTGGTCGACTACCTGCAGTTGATGCAGGTCGCCGGCACGAAGGAGAACCGCGCGACCGAGATCTCGGAGATCTCGCGATCGCTGAAGGCGCTCGCGAAGGAGCTGAAGGTGCCGGTGATCGCGCTGTCGCAGCTGAATCGCAGCGTCGAGCAGCGCGTCGAGAAGAAGCCGGTGATGTCGGATCTGCGCGAGTCCGGCGCGATCGAGCAGGACGCCGACGTGATCCTGTTGATCTATCGCGAGGAAGTGTACGACCCGAACACGACCCGCAAGGGCATCGCGGACATCATCGTCGCGAAACAGCGCAACGGCCCGACCGGCGAGGTGCAGCTCACCTTCCTCGGTCAGTACACGAAATTCGAGAATTACGCGCCCGAGTCCTACGCCGAGGGCGTGTTCGGCTGAGGCGAGTCGTCGCTCAGAGCGACTCGGGAGCGCCCGATTCCTCGGCGGACTCGCGACGGCGGATCGCACTGACCGGCACCGCCGCGACCGCGGGCGGCCGTGCGCCGTCCTCGGTGTATTGAATCGGCAGTTCCGGCGCCATCGGTCCGCTCACCCGCGGACCGCGCAGCGCGGCGAGCATCGCCTTCAGCGGCCGGCTGAACGCGTCGTTGACCGCGGTTCCCTCGAAGCCGCAATGCGCCATGCAGTTGTTGCAACGCGGATTCCGGCCCACGCCGTAGTGTTCCCAGTCGGTCTCCTCGATCAGCGACCGGTAGCTCGGCGCATAGCCCTCGTCGGTCAGCAGGTAGCAGGGCCGCTGCCAGCCGAACACGTTGTACGTCGGATTGCTCCACGGCGTGCACTGGTAGCGCTGGTTCCCGGCGAGGAAATCCAGGAACAGTGCCGAATGATTGAATACCCAGCGCCGGCGTGCGCGGCCCCGGCGGCGGAAGATCTCGCGGAACAGCTGCTTGCTCGCGTGGCGGCCGAGGAACACGTCCTGGCGCGGCGCATGGTGGTAGCTGTAGCCGGGCGATACCGTGATCCCCTCGATCCCGAGGTCCATCGCGGTGTCGAAGAAATCCGCGACGTCGTCCGGATTCTCTCCGTTGAACAGCGTGCAGTTGATCGTGACCCGGAATCCCTTCTGCCGCGCGAGCCTGACCGCCGCGACCGCCTTGTCGTACACGCCTTCCTGGCAGACCGACTCGTCGTGTCGCTGCCGGTTGCCGTCGAGGTGGATCGAGAAGGTCAGGTACGGCGACGGGCGGTACTCGTCGATGTGCTTCGCGAGCAGGATCGCGTTCGTGCACAGGTACACGAATTTCTTGCGTGCGACGATCCCGGCGACGATCTCGGGCATTTCCTTGTGGATCAGCGGTTCGCCGCCGGGGATCGACACGATCGGCGCACCGCACTCGTCGACCGCGCGCAGCGCATCCTCGACGCTGACGCGCTTTTGCAGGATCTCCTTCGGATAGTCGATCTTGCCGCAGCCGGCGCACGCGAGATTGCACTGGAACAGCGGTTCCAGCATCAACACCAGCGGATAGCGCTTGTCGCCGCGCAGCTTGCGTGCGGCGAGGTAGCGAGCGACGCGGTAAACCTGAAGCAGTGGAATGCCCATGCGGTATTCTAACCGGATCGCGCGTCGACCGAGAGGATGATTGCGAAGATGTCAGCTGGCCGCAGCCGGACTCGATGAGTCCCGAGGTGCTCCTCGCCCTGCGCTCCGTCGGGGTCGCGCTCGCGGCGGCGCCGGCCGCCTATCTCGGCATCGCGCTCTGGGCGGTCCTGCGCCGCGCTGCACGCGCGGTAGCATCGCCATCGGTCTGGCCCGCGGTGAGCGTGCTGAAGCCGCTGTGCGGCGTCGAGACGGGCACCTACGACTGCCTGCGCTCGTTCTGCACGCAAACGTATTCCCGGTACGAGATCGTGTTCGGGGTCCAGGATCCGGCCGATCCGGTGCTCGCGATCGTCGAGCGTTTGATCCGCGAATTCCCCGCCCTGCGGCTGCGCATCGTCGCCGATCGGCGACAGCACGGCGCGAACCGCAAGGTCTCCAACCTGATCAACCTGCTCGGCGCGGCGGAGCACGACTACCTCGTCCTCGCCGACAGCGACATCCGGGTCGGGCCGTGCTACCTCGACGGGGTGATCGCGCCGCTGCTCGACCCGCGGGTCGGCGTGGTCACGACCGCCTACCGGGCGGTCGCAAGGCCGGGCCTCGCCTCGTGGCTCGCCGCGACGTTCGTGAACGACTGGTTCTATCCGTCGGTGCAGGTCGCCGCGGCGTTCGGATCACGGGAGTTCGCGTTCGGCGCGACCATCGCGCTGCGTCGCGATGCGCTCGCGGCGATCGGCGGCTTCGAGGCGATCGCCGACCAGCTCGCCGATGACTACGCGCTCGGCGAGGAGACCCGCCGGATCGGCCTCGGCACGGTGCTCGCGACGGTGGAGGTCGAGACGCTCGTCGAGGAGCGCTCGCTGCGCGAGTCGCTGCGGCACCTGTTGCGCTGGCTGCGGACGATCCGCGCCGTCCGTCCGGCGGGCTACGCGGCGTCCCTGGTGACGTTCGGAGTCCCGGTTGCCGCGCTCGGCACGGCGCTCTCCCAGGGCGCACCGCTCGCCGGGACCGCGCTCGGGATCGCGGCCCTGGCCCGTCTCGTGCTACATTGGCGGGTGCGCGGGCGCGAGACGCCCTGGTGGGACTGGCTCGCGCTTCCGCTCGGCGATTTGCTGAGCCTCGCCCTTTGGTGCTGGGGATTCGCCGCGCGCAGCGTGCGCTGGCGCGGCGACCGATACCGCCTCGCCGGCGATGGCGCGTTCCAGCGATATGAGGACTCGACGCGATGAGAACACTGTTCCTGCACCCGCCGTCATTCGACGGCTTCGACGGCGGCGCCGGCGCACGCTATCAGGCGAAGCGCGAGGTCCGCTCGTTCTGGTATCCCACCTGGCTCGCGCAGCCGGCGGCGATGGTGCCGGGGAGCCGTCTGCTCGACGCGCCAGCCGACGGCCTGAGCATGGACGCCGTGCTCCCCCTCGCCGACGACTACGACCTCGTGATCATGCACACGAGCACGCCGTCGTTCCCGAAGGACGCGCACGTCGCCGAACTCCTGAAGGCACGCAATCCGCGGCTGCTGATCGGCATGGTCGGCGCGAAGGTCGCGGTCGATCCGGCCGGTTCGCTCGCGGCCTCGCCGGCGATCGATTTCGTCGCGCGCGAGGAATTCGACTACACCTGCAAGGAGGTCGCGGAGGGGCGGCCGCTCGCCGAGGTGCTCGGACTGTCCTATCGCGACGCCGACGGGACGCTGCGGCACAACGCGCCGCGGCCGATGATCGCGGACATGGACGAGCTGCCGTGGGTATCGCCGGTCTACCAGCGCGATCTCACGATCCCGAACTACTTCATCGGTTACCTGCAGCATCCGTACGTGTCGATCTATACCGGACGCGGCTGCCGCTCGAAGTGCACGTTCTGCCTGTGGCCACAGACCGTCGGCGGGCACAAGTACCGCGTGCGCAGCCCGCAGAACGTCGTCGACGAGGTGCGCTGGATCAAGGAGAACATGCCCGAGGTCAAGGAGATCTTCTTCGACGACGACACCTTCACCGACTTCCGCCCGCGCGCCGAAGAGATCGCGCGCGGCCTCGGCAAGCTCGGCGTGACCTGGTCGTGCAACGCGAAGGCGAACGTGCCGTACGAGACGCTGCGGGTGATGCGCGACAACGGCCTGCGCCTGCTGCTCGTCGGCTACGAGTCGGGCAACGATCAGATCCTGCACAACATCCGCAAGGGCCTGCGAACCGACATCGCGCGTCGCTTCACCCGCGATTGCCGCAAGCTCGGCATCACGATCCACGGCACGTTCATCCTCGGCCTGCCGGGCGAGACTGCGGAGACGATCCGCGAGACGATCGACTACGCGGTCGACATCAACCCGCACACGATCCAGGTCTCGCTCGCGGCACCGTATCCCGGGACCGAGCTCTACGCGCAGGCGGTCGCGAACGGCTGGCTCAAGGAGAACGACGGGCTGAACCTCGTGAACAGCGAGGGCGTCCAGCTCGCGCCGATCTCCTACCCGAACCTCGACGCGGCGCAGATCCATCGCTCCGTCGAGACGTTCTACAAGGAGTTCTACTTCCGGCCGCGCAAGATCGCCGAGCTGACCGGCGAGATGTTGCGCAGCTGGACGATGACCAAGCGGCGGCTGCGCGAGGGCGTCGAGTTCTTCCGCTTCCTGCGTGCGCGCGAGGCGTGATCGCCCCGAGGCATGGTTAAGCTGCTGATCGTCACGGCGGACGATTTCGGTCTGCACGAGGCGGTCAACGAGGCGGTCGAGTCCGCGCATCGCGACGGCGTGCTCACCGCCGCGAGCCTGATGGTCGCCGCGCCGGCCGCGGCGGACGCGGTGCGGCGCGCGAAGCGGCTGCCCGAGTTGCGCGTCGGTCTGCACCTGGTGCTCGCGGACGGACCGGCGGTATCGCCCCCGGAATCGATTCCCTCGCTCGTCGACGCGCACGGCCGCTTCGACGCGCACATGGTCTCGCGCGGCTTCCGTTACTTCGCGTCGCCCGCGGCTCGCCGGCAAGTCGAACGGGAGGTGCGCGCGCAGTTCGACGCCTACCGTGCGACCGGTTTGCCGCTCGATCACGTCGATGCGCACAAGCACTTCCATCTGCATCCGACCTTGCTCGCGACCCTGATCGCGGTCGGCGCCGATTACGGTCTGCGGGCGGTCCGGGTCCCGGACGAACCCGCGTGGTTCGCGGCGCGCGCGGGCGGGGTCGCGGGGGCGGCCGCTGCGGCGCTGCTCGCGCCATGGCTCGCGCGAATGCGATCGCGCTTGCGTCGCGCGGGCATCGCGACCGGGGATCGGGTGTTCGGCATCGCGCGCAGCGGCCGGATGGACGAGGCGACGTGGCTCGAGATCCTCGCGCGACTACCGGACGGTGTCACCGAGGTCTACGCGCATCCCGCCGCGACGTCCGCGCCGATCGTGCCGACGATGCGCGACTACCGGCACGCGGAGGAACTCGCGGCGCTGCGCAGTCCGCGCGTGCGTGCCGCGATCCTGGCGAGCGGGGCGCGGCTCGGCGGCTATGGCGACCTCGCCCCCGAGCGCGCGCCGCGATGAAGCTCGCGGTCCGGATCGCCTTCGCCGCCGGCCTCGCGGTCGCGATCGCGTTGATCCTGCGCAGCGGCGCCGCGCAGATCTTCGACCTGCTGTCGCGGGCGAGTTGGTGGCTGCTGTGGCTCGTGCCGCTGCGCACGCTGCCGATCCTGCTGGATGCAGCCGGGTGGCAGGCGCTGTTGCCGGTGCGCGTGCGACTGCGACGGCTGTTCGGGATCGCGTGCATCCGCGAGGCGATCAACCGGCTGCTGCCGGTCGCGAACGTCGGTGGCGAGGTGGTCGGCGTCGGGCTGCTCGCGCGGACCGGCGTCGAGCTGCCGGTCGCGGCCGCGAGCGTCGTCGTCGAGGTGCTGATGACGCTGATCAGCCAGTACCTGTTCGTCGCGCTCGGGGTCGTGTGCATCCTCGAGCTGACCGGAGAAGTCGCGTTGACCGAGGATCTCGCGATCCTGCTCGCCGCGAGCTTGCCGGTGATCGTGCTGCTCGTCGCGCTGATGCGCTACGGGTCGGTGTTCGACTGGTTGCGGCGGCTCGGGGCGCGTCTGATCGGCAGCGTGAATGCGGTGACCGGCGCCAGGGCGTCGGTCGGGTTCGGGACGGGTGCGGCCGGGATCGACGCCGCGATCCGCGCGTCCTGCCGCGCCCACGGACGCCTGATCCGCTCGATCGCCTGGCAGTTCGCGGGCGTGCTCTCCGGAACGGTCGAGACCTGGCTCGCGCTGCGCTGGATCGGCCATCCGATCGGCGTCGTCGAGGCGATCGCGCTCGAGAGCCTGACGCAAGCGGTGCGCAATTTCGTGTTTCTGGTGCCGGCCGGCGTCGGCGTGCAGGAGGCAAGCCTCGTCGGCCTCGGCCACGTGCTCGGGATCGCGCCGGACGTCGCGCTCGCGCTGTCGCTCGCGAAGCGGATGCGCGAGATCCTGTTCGGCGTGCCGGCGCTCATCGCATGGCAATGGACCGTCGGGCGCTCACGTCGCGCGCCGGGCCGCGCGACCTAAGGGCCGTCGCCGCGGGTCCGCACCCGCAGCATTCCCTGCGCCTCGAACCAGCGCACCGCGTCGCGAAATGCCTCCACCGGCGCTCGAGCGTGATACCCGAGCTCGCGCTCGGCCTTCTCGCTCGAGAAATACATCCGCTTCCGCGCCATCCGCACGCCCTCCAGCGAGATCGTGGAGCGGCGGCCCGTGAGACGCGTGATCGCGTCGGCGACGACCGCGACCGGCAGCACCGCGGCGTACGGCAACTCGATCCGCGGCGCGCGGCGTCCGACGAGACCGGTGACCTCGGCGAGGATCGCGCGCAGGCTCATGTTCTCGCCGCCGAGGATGTAGCGTTCGCCGACGCGGCCGCGCTCGTACGCCGCGAGATGACCGGCGGCGACGTCGTCGACGTGCACGACGTTCAGGCCGGTGTCGACGTACGCCGGTATCCGCCCCGACGCCGCGTCGAGCACGATGCGGCCGGTCGGAGTCGGCTTGACGTCGCCGGGGCCGACCGGCGTCGAGGGGTTCACGATCACGACGGGCAGTCCCTCGCGCGCGAATTGCAGCGCCACCTGCTCGCCGAGGTATTTCGAGCGCTTGTAGTGACCGATCATGTCGTGCAGCGTGACCGGTGTGCGCTCGTCGCCCGGCGTCCCGTCGACCGGGATGCCGATCGTCGCGACGCTGCTGGTGTGCACGACGCGCCCGATGCCGGCGTCGCGGGCCGCTGCGAGCACGTTGCGCGTACCCTCGACGTTGACCGCGTAGAGCGGGGCGGGATCGTGGACGCCGAGCCGGTAATCGGCCGCGACGTGGAACAGCGCGTCGCAGCCCTCGAGCGCGTGCCGCAGCGAGCGCGGATCGGCGAGATCGCCCTCGACCGGCTCGACCGGGAAGTCGCTCAGGTTGCGCCGGTCGGCGGATCGCCGCACGAGCGCGCGCAGGTCCCAGCCCGCGCGGGCGAGTGCGCGTCCGACCGCCGCCCCGACGAAGCCGGTCGCCCCGGTCACGAGCGCCCTCATGACGGTGTCGCGAGCCCCGCGGACGCGACCGCAGCGAGCGCGCGCCGCGCGGCACGGAATCGGCCGGCGAGCCCGAGGAGGGCGGGCAGGTCGCCGGGCGAACGGACCAAGCCGGCGAGCAGGCGCCGCACGTCGGGTCGGCCGTTCCGGCTCGCGGCGACGACGGCAGCCGGCAGCGCGTCCGACGCGGTATCGACGATCGCGCGCACGACGAGGAACGGCAGCCCACGACTCGCGGCGACGGCCCCGATCGCGGCGCTCTCCATGTCGATCGCGACCGCGCCGCTCGCGCGGTGCGCGGCGGACTTCGCCCGTGGGTCGGCGATCGCGGTGCCTTGCGAGAGGATCGCCCCCTCGTGAACCGGATCGCGCGCCGCGAGCGCGCGCCGCTCGCGCTCGCGCCACCGGGCGCTCGTCGGGTAGCGCTCACCGGCGGGACCGAGGATCTCGGCGGGCAGCACGATCGCGCCCGGCCGCAGCCGGGGATCGAGGCCGCCGGCGACGCCCCAGCTGAGGAGTGCGCCGGCGCCGGCCTCGGCGAGCGCGCGGGCCGCCCGACCCGCCGCCACGGGGCCGATTCCGGACACGATCACGGTCGCGCCGCCGTCCAGTCGCGCCTGGCCGTCGCGCCAGCGATGCGCGTCACGCAGCGCGCGCGCTTCGGCGTCGAGCGCGGCGACGATGCCGATCCCCGTCAATGGGTGAGGGCCCGTCGCGACAAGGTCCGGTAGGCCGCGAGAGCCCATAGCGGGAAATACGCCGCGTAGCCGTGGTAGCGCAGATAGAACACCCGCGGAAAGCCCGGCGCGGTGAAGTGCGGATCGCTCCACAGTCCATCGGTCCGCTGCTGCCGGATCAGCCACTCGGCCGCGCGCCGCGCGCTCTCGGACCGCGCCTCGCCAGAGGCGACCAGCGCGAGCAGTGCCCAGGCGGTCTGGTGCGGCGTGCTCTCGGCCTCCGCAGGCGCGCCCGCGTAGCCGTCGTTGCTCTCGCCCCAGCCGCCATCGGGATTCTGGCGCCGCTGCAGCCACGCGACCGCGCGGCGGATCGCCGGGTCGTCGGATCGCACCCGCGCCTGCGCGAACGCGCTGAGCACCGACCAGGTGCCGTACACGTAATTCGTCCCCCAGCGGCCGAACCAGGAACCGTCCGGTTCCTGCTCGCGACGCAGGTAGTCGATCGCCTTGCGGATCACCGGTGCATCCTCGGGCCGTCCGGTGCGCGCGAGCAGCGTGACCACGCGCGCGGTGACGTCGCTGGTCGGCGGATCGAGCAGCGCGCCGTGGTCGGCGAACGGGATCTGGTTCAGCCGGTAGTGGGTATTGTCGACGTCGAACGCCGCGAAGCCGCCATTGGAGCTCTGCATGCCGGCGAGCCAGTCGAGGGCTCGGGTCACGGTCGGGGCGTAGTCGTCGGCACGGTTCGACTGGTGCATCGCCCAGGCGACCACCGCGGTGTCGTCGAGATCCGGGTAGTGCGGGTTCGCGAACTGGAACGCCCAGCCGCCACCGCCGAGCGTCGGTCGATTGACCCGCCAATCCCCGGGCTCGTCGCGCAGCTGGTGCGGCCGCAACCAGTCGAGTGCGCGATTGGCCGCGTCGATCGCCGCCGGGTCACCGGCCTCCTGCATCGCGAGCGCGGCGAGCGCGGTGTCCCAGATCGGCGACACGCAGGGCTGGCAGTACGCCGAGTCCGCGGTCTCGATCACCAGCTTGCGCAGCGCCGCCTTTGCGGTCACGCGCCGCGGGTCGTTCGCCGGATAGCCGAGCAGGACCATCATCTCGAGCGCATTCACCATCGCGGGGAAGATCGCGCCGAGGCCATCCTCGCCGTTCAGGCGCTCGAGGACCCAGCGTTCCGCGCGTCGGGTCGCCGCCGCGCGCATCGCGCGCGGGATCAGCGGATCGAGCCCGCGGAAGATCCGGTCGATCGCGAGGAACACGCGCGGCAACAGCCCCCCGCGCCGGCGGATCTCGGCGAAATAATGCCGCTCGCGCTCCGGCGGCACCGTGAACAATTCGCCGAGGTGCACGCCGCGCGGATTCTTCGCGCGGGGCTTCGCTGTGCACAGCACGAACAGCGGCACCATCACGGTGCGCGACCAGTACGAGACCTTGTCGAGGTGGAACGGGAACCACCGCGGCAGCAGCATGATCTCGACCGGGATGTAGGGCACGCCGCGCCAGGGGATCTCGCCGAACAGCGCAAGCGCGATGCGCGTGAACACGTTCGAGCGAGCGGCGCCGCCGCGTGCCAGGATCGCCTCGCGCGCGCGCCGCATGTGCGGCGCGTCCGGATCGTCGCCGATCAGCTTCAGCGCGAAGTACGCCTTCACCGTGCAGCTCAGATCGAGTGCGCCGCCGTGATAGAGCGGCCAGCCGCCGTGATCGGCCTGATGGTCGCGCAGGTACACGCCGATCTTGCGCTCCAGCGCGGTGTCGATCTCGTCGAGGTAGTGCATCATCATCACGTACTCGGCCGGGATCGTGCAGTCGGCCTCGAGCTCGAACAGCCAGTTCCCGGCCGCATCCTGGCGCGCGATCAGCGCGTCGCGGGCCGCGGCGATCGCCTCGTCCAGCCGGTCGTGAGCCGACAAGCCTTGCGCGCGCAGCGTCGCGCTGCCCATTGCGGCGAGCGTCGCGGAATGCGCCATCGTCTTCATGCCCCTGATCTCCCGTATCGATGCCGTTCGGCGTCCTCGGCCGCCGAGAGTCCCGCGTCCGGCGACGGCGCGCCGATCGTTGCCGGCAGGTCGGCGAGCGGCAGGCCCCGCGCCGCGAACGCGAACAACCCCCGCAGCGTCGCATTGCTGCGCACGGCGAGGTCGGTGAGCCCACGCGTCATCGCGACCGCGGCGTGCGAGACCTTCACCTCTGACCCCGTCGTGAAGCCCGGGTTCCGATCGATGTTGCGCAAGGTGAGCGCCGCCAGGCCGACCGCCCAAAGGCAGAAGCGCCGGATCCCGGTCTCGCCGCGCGGCATCAGCAGGGTGTAATCCAACGCATTGCGCAGGTGGGCGTGCGCGACCGCGACGAGTTCATGCAGCCCTTCCGCGAAGCCGGGCACGGGCGGCGTGGCGCGAAGGCTCGACAGATCGACGCCGTGCCGATCGAAGAGTTCGCGTGGCAGCCAGCACGCGCCGCGGCTGCGGTCCTCCCAGATGTCCTTCAGGATGTTGGTCATCTGCAGTCCCTGGGCGAACGAGACGGCCCGTGCCCGCAAGGCCTCGCCGTGGCGCGCGATCGCGGGAGAGTAGTCGCAGAACAGCTCGGTCAGCATCTCGCCGACGACGCCGGCGACGTAATAGCAATAGTCGTCCAGGTCGGTCGAGCGGGCGAGCCCGTGCAGGCTCGCGCCCGACTGGAAGCGCGGCATCCCGTAGCACATGCGTTCGACGCACCGGAGGATCGCCGCGCGCTGCGCATCGTTGAACCGCGCGGTCACCCGCACCACGCCCGCGATGTGGGTGACGAGGTCCCGCTCGGCCGGCAGGGTCTGATCGCTCAAGCGTTCACCGAGCTCGCGCGCGAGGGGCTCCGCCGCCGCGCGTCCGGCGGTCACCTCCCTGAACCGCTCCAGGTACCGCAGCGTCTCCTCCGGCGCGATCGCCGGCTCGTCCTCGATCGTGTCGGCGATCCGGCACAGCAGGTAGGCATTGGTCACCGGCGTGCGCAGCGCGGCCGGCAGCTGCGGGATCGTCAGCGCGAACGTCCGGGAGACGTGCGGCAGGATGGAGCGCTGGTAGTCGTCATCGGATAGGCCGGTTTGCATCGCGAGGAGTCTCCGGAGTCGCGCTCTGGGGCGCCACCGGCGCGCAACTTATTGAATATATAGGCCGCGGCGCGTCCAGGCAACCGCACGGCCGTCCGCGGCCCATCGGCCGCGGACGGCGTGGAAGCGTTCGCGGAACCGGCGCCGCGAGCGCGGCGGCGGTCCCCGTCAGGACGCGCTCTTCGCCTTCGCGCGCTGCGCGATCACCTCGTCGGCGACGTTCTTCGGCACCGGATCGTAGTGCGAGAACTCCATCGTGTACGAGGCACGACCGCTCGTCATCCCGCGCAGGTGCCCGATGTAGCCGAACATCTCGGAGAGCGGCACCGTCGCAACGACCGCGATGTTCGTCCCGCGCTCGAGCTGATCCTGGATCGAGCCGCGGCGCCGGTTGATGTCGCCGATCACGTCGCCGAGGTAGTCGCCCGGGGTCACCGTCTCGACCTTCATCACCGGCTCGAGCAGGATCGGGCCGGCCTTGCGGATCGCTTCGCGGAAGCAGGCCTTCGCCGCGATTTCGAACGTCATCGCGTTCGAGTCGACGTCGTGGTAGCTGCCGTCGGTGAGCGTCGCGCGGAAATCCACGGTCGAGAAGCCGGCGAGCACGCCATCCTCCTTCTGCACCTTCAGGCCCTTCTCGACCGAGGGCACGAACTCCTTCGGCACCGAGCCGCCGACCGTCTTGTCGACGAACTCGAACCCGGATCCGCGCGGCAGCGGCTCGAAGTCGATCCACACTTCCGCGAACTGTCCGGCACCGCCGGTCTGCTTCTTGTGGATGTACTGCTCGTTCTGCTTGCGGGTGATCGTTTCGCGATAGGCGACCTGGGGCTCGCCCATGTTGCCCTCGACGCCGAACTCGGTGCGCATCCGGTCGAGCGTGACCTCGAGATGCAGTTCGCCCATGCCGCGCAGGATCGTCTGACCGGTCTCGCGATCGGTCTCTAGATGCAGTGAGGGATCGGCACGGACCATCTTGCCGAGCGCGTTCGAGAATTTCTCCTGGTCGGCCTTGACCTTCGGGGTGACCGATACGCTGATCACCGGGTCCGGGAAGCGCATGCGCTCGAGGATCACCGGATTCGCGGCGTCGCACAGCGTGTCGCCGGTCTCGGTCTCCGCGAGCGAGACCAGCGCGATGATGTCACCGGCACGCGCTTCCTCGATCGCGTTCGCTTCCTTCGCGAACATCTCGACCATGCGGCCGATCTTCTCGCGCTTGCCGCGGGTCGTGTTCTGCACCGACATGCCCTTGGCGAGCACGCCGGAGTAGACGCGCACGAAGGTGAGGGCGCCGTAGGCGTCGTTGATCACCTTGAATGCGAGCGCGGAGAAGGGCTCGTCGTCCGAGCACCGGCGTTCGCCGATCGGATGACCGTCGGCGTCGACGGTCTTGATCGCCGCGACGTCGGTCGGGGCCGGCAGGTAGTCGATGACCGCGTCGAGGACCTGTTGCACCCCCTTGTTCTTGTACGAGGAACCGCACAGGACCGGGTT
This sequence comes from Pseudomonadota bacterium, assembly GCA_021780395.1. The sequence continues at coordinate 3,302 of JAJXYU010000135.1, read as the reverse complement.
GAACGCGGAGGTCAGGGTGCCCTTGCGCAGCGCGGCGCGCAGCACGTCCGCGGACGGCACCGCGCCGTCGTTGATATAGGCTTCCATCGCCGCGTCGTCCTGCTCGAGGCAGGTGTCGACGAGCTCGGAGCGGAACTTCTCGATGTTCGCGAGCAGTTGGCGGTCCGTCGGAACGGTGATCTGCAGCTTGTCGGCGAGGTCCGGGGTCACGTCGAGGACCTGCCAGACCGCGTCCTTGTCGTCCGAGTCCCACACCAGCGCCTTCATCTCGACCAGGTCGACCATCCCGCGGAAGTTGTCCTCCGAGCCGATCGGGATCTGGATCGGCAGGGGGCGGGCGCCGAGGCGCTTCTTGATCATGTCGACGCAACGCAGGAAGTTCGCGCCGCTACGGTCCATCTTGTTCACGTAGCAGATTCGCGGCACGCCATAGTTGTCGGCGAGACGCCAGTTGGTCTCGGACTGCGGCTCGACGCCGGCGACTCCGTCGAACACGACGACCGCGCCGTCGAGCACGCGCAGGCTTCGGTTCACCTCGATCGTGAAGTCGACGTGGCCCGGGGTGTCGATCAGGTTGATCTTCTTCTTGCGCCAGAACGCCGACACGGCGGCGCTCTGGATCGTGATCCCGCGCTTCTGTTCCTGTTCGAGGTAGTCGGTCGTCGTCGACGTCTTCAGATCCTTCGTGTCGTGGATGTCGATGATCGTGTGCTTGCGCCCCGTGTAGTACAGGATTCGCTCGGTCGTCGTGGTCTTGCCGGCGTCCACGTGGGCGATGATGCCGATATTGCGAATATCGGAGAGCGGGGTTTGACGGGGCATAATCGATCTTCCGTTGCCTGTGTTGATGAAACGCGAGCGCACGGACCGGCCGGCCCAACGCGCCAGGGCGCGGAGTCTGCCACGTCGCCGCGCGCCTGTCGAAATTTTTTGATCCGGCGGGCGGCGCCGGGCGCCGGGGAGGGCGATTCGGCGGGCGGCGCCAGGCCACCCCGGTGAGATCGGGGGCGCCGGGTGGCTTGGAGCCTTCGGGCGCGCCGTTATACTACCGCCCCTCGACACGCCGGCCTCCCGCCGCGACGGAGCGCTTTCCCGCTTGTCCCGACCGATCCGACCGATGGCGAGCGCGACGATCGACACGTCCGCGCTCAGGCACAACCTGAGTCTCGTGCGCGCCCGTGCGCAGGGCTCGCGGGTGATGGCGGTCGTGAAGGCGAACGCGTACGGGCACGGTCTGGTGCCGGTCGCCCGTGCGCTCGCCGAGGCCGACGCGTTCGCGGTCGCGCGGGTCGAGGAGGGGGTCGCGCTGCGCCGCGCGGGGATCGCGCAGCCGATCGTGGTGCTCGAAGGGGTGTTCGACGCCGACCAGCGCGATGCCGCGGCCGAATTCCGGTTCGATCTGGTCGTGCACTCGGCCGAGCAGATCGATCTGCTGCGAGGGGCCGCACCCGCGAGCTTCAAGGTCTGGCTGAAGATCGACACCGGGATGAACCGGCTCGGTTTCGAGGCGGGCGATGCCGCTGCGGCGCGCGCCGCGCTCGGCGCGCTCGATGCGGTGCGCGGGCCGGTCCATTCGTTCACCCATCTCGCGAGCGCCGACGAGCCGGGGAGCACGGCGACTGCGGCGCAGCTCGCGCGCTTCGAGGCGGCGACCCGAGGCCTGCCCGGGGAGCGCAGCATCGCGAATTCCGCGGCGCTGCTGAACGTGCCGGCCGCGCGCGCGGACTGGGTCCGGCCGGGACTGCTGCTGTATGGCGCCTCGCCGATGCGGGGCGCGGTCGGCGCGGATCATGGCCTGCGACCGGCGATGACGCTCCGGTCCCAGGTCATCGCGGTGAAGCAGATCGCACCGGGCGCCCGCGTCGGCTATGGCGGCGCGTGGACCGCGCGGCGTGCGACGACGCTCGCGATCGCCGCGATCGGGTACGGTGACGGGTACCCGCGCAGTGTCGGGACGGACGCCGCCGTGCGGCTGCGGGGACGGCGCCTGCCGCTCGCGGGGCGGGTGTCGATGGACATGCTCGCGATCGATGCGACCGACCTCGAGCCCGTGGTTCGGGTCGGCGAGCCGGTCGTGCTGTGGGGGCCGGGATTGCCGGTCGAGGTGGTGGCCGCGACCGCCGGCGCGATCCCGTACGAGCTCCTGTGCGGGATCAGCCAGCGGGTCGCGGTCGAGGGGGGCTAGCTCTCGAAGAACCCCATCTTCACTCCCGCCAACTGCACGATGTCGTTGTCGGCGAGCTTGCGCGCCTGCGGGCCGATCGGAACGCCGTTCACCAGCGGGAAGTCGTTCTCCTTGCCGCTGTCGACGTGCACGATGTAGTAGCCTTCCGCACGCCGCGTGATCGCGGCCACCTGGATGCCCGGTCGGCCGAGCGTGGTCAATGCCTTGGTGAGCTCGAGCTCGCGACCCGCGAACGCGCCGCTCAGCACCTGGAGCTTCGCTTTCGGCAGCGCTGCCGCCACCTCGGGCGCCGGGTTCGGCTTGCGGGTCGCGGCCGCCGCGGTGGTCGCCGCGGCGCGATCGACCGCCTGGCCGACGCGACGGATCCGGTCCTCACCCTGACTGCTCGGGGTGATCACCATCGTCTTCTCGAATTCTTCCTGGGAGGCGTTGTCCTCCTGGCTGTCGATATAGCGCAGCTGATGGTGGCCGACCGTGATCACGTCGCCGTGCTGCATCGCGTGCTTCTTGATCAGCTTCCCGTTCACGTACGTGCCGTTGGTGCTGTTCAAGTCCTCGAGGAACGAGTCGTTGAGGATGTTGATGATCAGGGAGTGGTGGCCGCTGACCGCCGGGTTGTCGATCCGGATGTCGTTGTCCGGGAGGCGCCCGATCGTGTAGCGCTCCTTGTTCATGTTGTATTCCGCCAGGACTTGACCGTCCAGACTAAGCATCAGGCGTGCCATTCAGACTCCCATGTCGTTAGCCGAACCATCCCAATATTCTGTTAAATATACCCCGATGTGCCGGAAAGGGCTCGTCGATTCGAGCCATGATCACCGAGATATTGTCCCGTCCGCCATTATCATTTGACAATTGAATCAATTGCTTGGCCACCATATCTAAATTATCACTGAAAGTATTGATCGTCAGGTGGATGTCGTCGTCTTCGAGCATGTCCGACAGCCCGTCGGAGCAGAGCACGTAGTGGTCGCGCGGATGCGCCGTCTCCTCGTTGATCTCGACCTGCACGGTCTCCTCGACGCCGAGCGCGCGAGTCACGTAGTTCTTGTTCGATGCCCGCTGCGCCTCCTGCTGGGAGTAGAAGCCGCGGTCCACGAGTTCATGCAGCAGCGAG
>JAJXYU010000034.1 GCA_021780395.1 Pseudomonadota bacterium | reverse complement strand
CCGTCATCAAGGTGAACTCATCGCCAAGACCGCGGCGAAACTTTCCGGCCGCTGACCCGCGCGCGCGGCGCTAGTATGCTGCGCGCTGGGTTGGTCGCCCGATGCCGGGCGTACCGCGCACGCAGGAGTCCCGACACATGAGCCACACCGCCGCCGACGCCGCGCTGCGAGAGAACTACGCGGCCGGCGGCTTCCTGCGCCGTCTCGAGCCGGGATCACGACCGGCGTTGATCGTGATCGACTTCGTGAACGCGTACCTGCTGGAAGATGGACCGCTGTACGGCGGCGAGGGCATCCGGGTGGCGCATCGTGGCGCGATCGAGCTGCTCGGCGCCGCGCGGAGCGCGGCGATCCCGGTGTTCCACACCAACCTGAGCTACGAGAAGGGTGGCCGCAACGGCGGGATCCTGTACCGCAAGGTCGGCGCGCTCGCGTGCTTCGCGGAGGACGCGCCGGACCCGCGCCACGGCCGGTTCGTCGCCGGTCTCGAGCCCGCGCCCGGCGAGAGCGTGATCACGAAGCAGTACGCGAGCGCGTTCTTCGCGACCACGCTCGCCTCGACACTCGCCTTCCTGCGGGTCGACACGCTGCTGATCGCGGGCGTCTCGACCAGCGGCTGCGTGCGCGCGACCGCGGTCGACTGCTGCCAGCACGGCTTCGTGCCCCTCGTCGTGCGCGACGCGGTCGGCGATCGCGCATCCGGACCGCATGAGGCGAACCTGTTCGACCTCCAGGCCAAGTACGCCGAGGTGCTCGGGCTCGCCGACGCACTCGCCTACCTTGGCCGCGTCAAGGCTTCGCGGGCCAGCGCTGCGGATAGAGCCTGAGCTTCGCGACGTCGTAGCCCAGCGAGCGGACGAAGTCGCGCAGCTGGCGGTATTCGCCGACCGAGATCGTCGGCGTGCGCGCCATGATCCACACATAGTCGCGGGCGTCGCGCGCGATCACGGCCACGCGGTAGTCGGGGCTCAGGTAGGCGATCAGGTACTGCGCGCGGAAAGGCCACAGGAACTGCATTCCCCAGCGCGCGTTGCTCGCCCGGTCGAGCACCCGCGCGCGCGGCCGCAGCGTCCTCACCGGTCCGTCGAAGCCGCCGACGTGGAACGTGTAGGTCGTCCGGATCGTGCCGTCCGGCGCGAGCCGGTACGACTCGACCGCGTCGTACGCGTTCCGGTCGACGAACGTCGGCGTCGCCGCGATCACGTACCACTTGCCCATGAAGCGGCCGAGGTCGACGTGCGCGACCGTCGGGATCGGCGGACGGCCGGTCGCGCAACCGGCGAGCAACAGGAACGCGGCGTAGACGGTGAGGCTCGGCCGGGGTCGGGTCATTGCATGGCCCCGATCGTGGGTCGCCGCGCGCCGGTCACGGTGACGCCGCCGGTCACGGTGACGCCGCCGGGCTCGCGACCGCCGCGAGCGTCGCGCGCGCGATCATCCGCTCCTCGTCGGTCGGCACCACGCGCACCGTGACCGGTGCCTGGTCCGGCGAGATCCGCGGCGCATGCTGCTCGTTGCGCGCCGCGTCGATCCGGATCCCGAGGAAGCCGAGGTCCGCGCAGATCCGGGCCCGGATCGGTGCGGCGTTCTCGCCGATCCCGCCGCTGAACACGAGCGTCTCGACGCCGCCGAGCGCGGCCGCGAGCGCGCCGATCCACTTGCGCGCCTGATAACAGAACACCGCGAGCGCTTCGGCGGCGCGCGGATCGCTGCGCTCGGCCGCGAGCAGATCGCGCACGTCCGCGCTCGTGCCGGAGATCCCGAGCAGGCCGGATTCGTGGTTCACCATCGTCTGGAATCCGCCCGCGTCGAGCCCGGCGCTGCGCAGCAGGTAGTACGCGAGCCCGGGGTCGATGTCGCCGGTGCGGGTGCCCATCACGAGCCCTCCCGCCGGCGTGAATCCCATCGTGGTGTCGATGCTGCGGCCGTCGCGCAACGCCGCCATGCTCGCGCCGCTGCCGAGGTGCGCGAGGATCACACGACCGTCGACGATCGCCGGGTCGGCGAGCCGCACGAGTTCCTCGCGCAGGTACGCATACGAGAGACCATGGAAGCCGTAGCGGCGCACGCCCTCGTCGCCGTAGCGCCGCGGCACCGGCAACCGCACCGCATGCGCCGGCATCGTCGCGTGGAACGCGGTGTCGAAACAGGCGATCTGCGGCACCCGCGGCCATCGGGCGGCGAGCGCCTCGATCAGATCGAGCTCGCGCGGCAGGTGCTCGGGATCGAACGCGGCGAAGCGGCGCCATTCGGCGATCCGCTCGGCGGTCGCGCGCACCGGATCCGCCCGGCCCATCCCATGGACGACACGGTGGCCGACACCGGCGATCCCCTCGGCGAGGCCCGCCGTCTCGAGTCGCTCGACGAGCGCCGCCGCCGCGGCGCCGTGATCCGCGGCGGCGATCTCGCGACGCTCGAGCGGACGGCCGGCGGGCGCCCATTCGACGGTGGTCCCGGACCCGCCGATGCGGTCGATCTTGCCGTGCAGGAGCCGCGTGGACCCCTCCGCGAACAGCGCGAACCGCACGCTCGAGGAGCCCGCGTTGACCGCGAGCACCCGCGGTCCGGCGGGATCGCCGCTCACCCGAGGTTCACCCGGCGCTCACTGGATCGGGCCGAGGAAATCGCTCTTGCCGATCTCGACGCCGCCTTCGCGCAGCAACGCATAGGCGATCGCGCAATGGAAGTACACGTTCGGGAACGCGTAGAGGTTGAGGTACTGGAGCCCGGTGAAACGCAGGGTGCGCGACGGGAACTTCAGCTCGATCTCCCGGCGCTCGGCGTCGTGCATCCGTGCGGCGTCGATCGATTCGAGAAATGCGATCGTCTTGGCGATGCGCGCCTTGAGCTCCTCGAAGCTCTTCTCGGTGTCCTCGTGCTTCGGCACCTCGAGACCCGCGAGGCGCGCCGCCGCGCCCTTCGCGTTGTCGCACGCGATCTGCACCTGTCGGGAGAACGGCAGCATGTCCGGGAACAGGCGCGCCTGCACGAACACCGCGGGATCGATCTTCTTCGCCTGCGCGTGCGCGCTCGCCTTGTCGATCAGCGTCGACAGGTTCTGCAGCGCATGGATCATCGGCGGAACGGAAACGTCGTACAGTGACACGCTCATCGGACGGACTCCTCGAATGGTTCGCGACGGGCTCGCGGCACCCGGAATGATAGCGCGTCAGTCCCGCAGGAAGTACGGGACCGCCGCGATCACGACGCCGACCGCGACGATCAGATAGACGTTGGAGACGAGGTACACGTACGCCATCAGCGCGACCCCGCAGGCGAGCGGAATCCACCGCTGCTGCTTCTTGCCGTAGATGAAGTACCCGACCCCGATCGAGCTGAACAACGTGCCCCAGAGCAGCCGCGCCATCATCGCCGGTTCACTCCGCCGCGCTACCGCCGGACCGTCATTCGAGGTAGCGCGCCGGGGTCTGGGCGCGCACCTCGCCGGCGCTCACACCCGGCGCGGTCTCGATCAGGCGGAACGGGGCCTGCCGCGTGTCGCGCGCGAACACCGCGATCTCGGTGATCAGCAGGTCGACGACGTTCGTCCCGGTCAGCGGCAGCTCGCAGCGCGGCTTGAACTTCGGCGAGCCGTCCTTCGCGCTGTGCTCCATCACCACCACGACCCGCTTCACGCCGGCGACCAGGTCCATCGCGCCGCCCATCCCCTTGACCATCTTGCCCGGCACCATCCAGTTCGCAAGATCCCCTTGTTCCGAGACCTCCATCGCGCCGAGCACGGACAGGTCGATGTGCCCGCCGCGGATCATCGCGAAACTGTCGGCCGAGGAGAAATACGAGGTGATCGGCAGCTCGGTCACCGTCTGCTTGCCGGCGTTGATCAGGTCCGGATCCTCGTCGCCTTCGACCGGGAACGGGCCCATACCGAGCATTCCGTTCTCCGACTGCAGCACGACGCGCATCCCGTCGGGGATGTAGTTCGCGACCAGCGTCGGGATCCCGATCCCGAGGTTCACGTAGAAGCCGTCTCGAAGCTCGCGGGCGGCGCGCGCCGCCATCTCCTCACGCGACCACGCCATCGGCGCCTCCCGGACGCTTGCGCGTCGTGCGTTTCTCGATCAACCGCGAATAGTGCGTGCCGACGACGAGGCGCTGCACGTAGATCCCGGGGGTATGGACGTGATCGGGGTCGACCTCGCCGGGCTCGACCAGGTGTTCCACCTCCGCGATCGTGATCCGCCCGGCGGTCGCCATCGGCGGGTTGAAGTTGCGCGCCGTCTTGCGGTACACGAGGTTGCCCTCGGTGTCGCCCTTCCATGCGCGCACCAGCGAGATGTCCGCGGTCAAGCCCTTCTCGAGGATGTAGGTCTCCCCGTCGACCACGCGCTGCTCCTTGCCCTCCGCGACCAGCGTGCCCGCGCCGGTGCGGGTGTAGAACGCGTAGATGCCGGCGCCCCCGGCGCGAATCCGCTCGGCGAGCGTGCCCTGCGGGTTGAACTCCAATTCCAGCTCGCCGGCGAGGTACTGGCGCTCGAACTCCTTGTTCTCGCCGACGTACGAGGAGATCATCTTGCGGATCTGCCGCGTCGCGAGCAGCACGCCGAGACCGAAG